>NZ_JBDJLM010000117.1:0-9174 GCF_039673365.1 Pseudomonas sp. TWI923
TTATGTGTTTTTTTTCGGTGCGGCTTGGTCCCCCCCACGTGTTCGCGTGCCACCCCCCCACCCACTCGCCATCGGGGTGCTGGGGGGGGGGGGGCTTCCCCCGCGATGGTCGTTCAACGCACTTGCCACGTGAGTATCGAATGCCCCACCCGCGTCCCTACAAAGTTGCACTCAACGGTTACGGCCGCATCGGCCGCTGTGTCCTGCGCGCACTGTTCGAGCGTGGGGCGAAGGCCGGTTTCGAGATCGTTGCACTGAACGACCTGGCCGACCAGGCCAGCCTGGAATACCTGACTCGCTTCGACTCCACCCACGGGCGTTTCCCCGGTGAGGTGAAGGTCGATGGCGACTGTCTGCATATCAATGGCGACTGCGTGAAAGTGCTGCGCAGTGCCACCCCCGAAGGCATCGACTGGGGCGCCCTGGGCATCGACCTGGTGCTCGAGTGCACCGGTGCCTACAACACCCGCGCCGACGGCCAGCGCTTCCTCGATGCCGGCGCGCCGCGCGTGCTGTTCTCGCAGCCCATGGCCAGCGAGGCCGACGTCGATGCCACGGTGGTCTTTGGGGTGAACCAGGATTGCCTGACCGGCAGCGAGCTGCTGGTGTCGAACGCCTCCTGCACCACCAACTGCGGCGTGCCGCTGCTCCGGGTGCTGGACCAGGCCTTCGGCATCGAGTACGTGCAGATCACCACGATTCACTCGGCGATGAACGACCAGCCGGTGATCGACGCCTATCACCACGAAGACCTGCGCCGCACCCGTTCGGCGTTCCAGTCGGTAATCCCGGTGTCCACCGGGCTTGCGCGCGGCATCGAGCGCCTGCTGCCGGAACTTGCCGGGCGAATCCAGGCCAAAGCGGTACGCGTGCCGACCGTCAACGTGTCGTGCCTGGACATCACCCTGCAGACCGCCCGCGACACCAGCGCGGCCGAGGTCAACCGGGTGCTGCGCGAGGCCGCCCTGGATGGCCCGCTCAAAGGCCTGCTGGCCTACACCGAGCTGCCCCACGCCAGCTGTGATTTCAACCATGACCCGCATTCGGCCATCGTCGATGCCAGCCAGACCCGCGTTTCCGGCCCCCGCCTGGTGAACCTGCTGGCTTGGTTCGACAACGAATGGGGGTTCGCCAACCGTATGCTCGACGTTGCCGAACATTATCTGCACGTCGTCCACCCCACCCGCAGCAAACAGCCCTGAAGGACTGCATTCATGACCGTGTTGAAGATGACCGACCTCGACCTGCAAGGTAAGCGCGTACTGATTCGCGAAGACCTCAACGTGCCTGTGAAGGACGGTGTGGTTGCCAGCGATGCGCGTATCCTGGCCGCGCTGCCGACCATCAAGCTGGCCCTGGAGAAGGGCGCGGCGGTAATGGTCTGCTCGCACCTGGGCCGCCCGACCGAAGGCGAATTCTCGGCTGAGAACAGCCTCAAGCCGGTCGCCGACTACCTGAGCAAGGCCCTGGGCCGCGAGGTACCGCTGGTTGCCGACTACCTCGACGGTGTCGAGGTGAAGGCCGGTGACCTGGTGCTGTTCGAAAACGTGCGCTTCAACAAGGGCGAGAAGAAGAACGCCGACGAGCTGGCGCAGCAGTACGCTGCCCTGTGCGATGTGTTCGTGATGGACGCTTTCGGCACTGCTCACCGCGCCGAAGGCTCCACCCACGGCGTCGCCAAGTTCGCCAAGGTCGCCGCTGCCGGCCCGCTGCTGGCCGCCGAGCTGGACGCCCTGGGCAAGGCCCTGAAGGCCCCGGCCAAGCCGATGGCCGCCATCGTCGCCGGCTCCAAGGTGTCGACCAAGCTGGACGTGCTGAACAGCCTGAGCACCGTGTGCGACCTGCTGATCGTCGGCGGTGGCATCGCCAACACCTTCCTCGCCGCGGCCGGTCATCCGGTGGGCAAGTCGCTGTACGAAGCCGACCTGGTCGACACCGCCAAGGCTATCGCCGCCAAGGTCAATGTGCCGCTGCCGGTCGACGTGGTAGTCGCCAAGGAATTCGCCGAAAGTGCCGAAGCAACCGTCAAGGCGATCGCCGACGTGGCGGCTGACGACATGATCCTCGACATCGGCCCACAGACCGCTGCCAACTTCGCCGAGCTGCTGAAGTCGTCGCAGACCATCCTGTGGAACGGCCCGGTCGGTGTGTTCGAGTTCGACCAGTTCGGCAACGGCACCAAGGTGCTGGCCCAGGCCATCGCCGACAGCGCCGCGTTCTCCATCGCCGGTGGTGGCGACACCCTGGCCGCCATCGACAAATATGGTGTCGGCGCGGATATCTCCTACATTTCTACCGGTGGCGGCGCGTTCCTCGAATTCGTCGAGGGCAAGGTGCTGCCGGCTGTGGCGATTCTCGAAGAGCGGGCCAAGGCCTGAGCACGAAGGCGCCTGGCAAAGGGAGCGACCTGATGGTCAAGCAATTGCCTGTGATGATGGTGGCCTTGCTGCTGGGCGCCTGCGCCAGCGACAAGGGCGCGGACGGCGAGCCGTCGCAGAGCCACAAGGGCGGCTGCTATCAGTCCCAGTGGCAGGCCGAGACGGTGCCGGTGATCAACAAGCGCCTGGGCCCCGACGGCCTGGAAAAGTATGACGACGAGCACCAGCGCAAGGCGCCGGGCTGCCCTTGATCGGGCGGCAGGCAACCAAGCCTGGCTTTCGTGGTCTTGGAAGCGGGGCGGCGGCGCAGCCCTTCGGGGGTAAACCGGCACCCCCAAGGCCCGTACTTGCCCTGTGGGAGCGGGTTTACCCGCGAAGGGCCGCGCAGCGGACCCATGACGAGGTTTTAGGATGAAAGCGCTTCTGGCCGCACTGGCCCTGGCGACCCTGGCAGGCTGCTCGCTGTTGCAGCCGGCACCCGCCCCGGTGGCGGACAACTGGACCCGTTGGGTCTGCGACAGCCAGGCCGAGGTGCTGTGGCGCTTCGCCGATGTGAAACAGGATGCGGTCGACGTGCGCCTTGGCGGCGGCGACCAGGTCTACCGGCTCAAGTCCGAGCCGGGCGCCTCGGGCGCGCTGTACAGCGATGGCGTGCTGGCCTTCCACACCAAGGGCCAGGAAGGCCTGGTGTACTGGGTGGCGACCAACGATCTGATTGGGCGGGGCTGCAAGGCACCGTGACTGGCCGGGCCGCCACGGTGGCCCACACTACTTGAACAGCAACCGCCCCTGCGGCAGGCTTGCACGAAACAAACGACGCTTGTCGGGAGAGAGATACACCATGGCACTCATTAGCATGCGCCAGATGCTGGACCACGCCGCCGAGTTCGGTTACGGCGTCCCAGCTTTCAACGTCAACAACCTCGAGCAGATGCGCGCCATCATGGAAGCCGCCGACAAGACCGACTCTCCGGTCATCGTCCAGGCCTCCGCCGGTGCCCGCAAATACGCCGGTGCTCCCTTCCTGCGCCACCTGATCCTGGCGGCCATCGAAGAGTTTCCGCACATCCCGGTGTGCATGCACCAGGACCACGGCACCAGCCCTGACGTGTGCCAGCGCTCCATCCAGCTGGGCTTCAGCTCGGTCATGATGGACGGCTCGCTCGGTGAAGACGGCAAGACCCCGACCGATTACGAGTACAACGTCCGTGTTACCCAGCAGACCGTTGCCATGGCCCACGCCTGCGGCGTTTCGGTTGAAGGCGAGCTGGGCTGCCTGGGTTCGCTGGAAACCGGCATGGCCGGTGAAGAAGACGGCATCGGCGCCGAAGGCGTGCTCGATCACAGCCAGATGCTGACCGACCCTGAAGAAGCGGCCGACTTCGTCAAGAAGACCCAGGTCGATGCCCTGGCCATCGCCATCGGCACCAGCCACGGCGCCTACAAGTTCACCAAGCCGCCTACCGGCGACGTGCTGGCGATCGACCGCATCAAGGAAATCCACAAGCGCATCCCCAACACCCACCTGGTGATGCACGGCTCCTCCTCGGTACCGCAAGAGTGGCTGGCGATCATCAACCAGTACGGCGGCGACATCAAAGAGACCTACGGCGTACCGGTCGAAGAAATCGTTGAAGGCATCAAGCACGGCGTGCGCAAGGTCAACATCGACACCGACCTGCGCCTGGCCTCCACCGGCGCCATGCGTCGCCTGATGGCGCAGAACCCGAGCGAGTTCGACCCACGCAAGTTCTTCGGTGAAACCGTCAAGGCCATGCGTGACGTGTGCATCGCCCGCTACGAAGCCTTCGGCACCGCCGGCAATGCCTCGAAGATCAAGCCGATCTCCCTGGAAGGCATGTTCCAGCGTTACCTGAAAGGCGAGCTGGCTGCCAAGGTCAACTGATCCGTTGGTAGTTGCTTGAAGAAACCCGCAGAGATGCGGGTTTTTTTATGCCTGTAACAATCCAGCGACAGATGAGGATTATTCCCATATAACCCACAGCCATACCGTTAGTCGGCTAACATCAAATTCGATGGCGCTTAGCCATCTACCCGCGTTGCGTCTTCGGTCGCCCTGTCTAGAGTAAAGATCGGATCCAATAGCGGGCCAGGGTCGGCTTAAACATGGGAAGCAGCATGGATGTCGCTCACACACAACCTCCGGACAGTCGGTCGGTGCTACTGGTCGTAGACGACTATCCGGAGAATCTCATCAGCATGCGGGCGTTGCTGGCCCGTCAGGATTGGCAGGTGTTGACCGCCAGTTCGGGGATGGAAGCCCTGAGTGCGCTGCTCGAACACGAAGTCGACCTGGTCTTGCTCGACGTGCAGATGCCCGAGATGGACGGCTTCGAGGTCGCCCGGCTGATGCGCGGCAGCCAGCGCACGCGGCTGACCCCGATCATTTTCCTCACCGCCAACGAGCAGTCCGACGCCGCTGTACTCAAGGGCTATGCCAGTGGCGCGGTGGACTACCTGTTCAAACCCTTCGACCCACAAATCCTCAAGCCCAAGGTGCAGGCCCAGCTGGACCAGCAGCGCAACCGCCGCATGCTGCAGCGTCTGACCCGCGAGCTGGAGTCGGCACGGGCCTTCAACGCCTCGATCCTGGAAAACGCTGCAGAGGGCATCCTGGTGGTCGACGAGGCGGGCACCATCGGCTTTGCCAACCCCGCCATCTCGCGGCTGCTCAATGCACCGGTGGACAGCTTGCAGGGCGCCCACGTGCTGGACTTGATCCAGTTGCCTTGCGCCAGCCTGTGGCGCGAGTCGGACTTCTACCAGGCGTATCTGGGCAGGCAGATCTTCCGCGTGCATGACGCCCAATTGCGCACCGTCTCCGGCCAGCTTGTGCCGGTGGCGCTGTCCTGTGCGCCGTTGCCCGTCGAGCAGCGGGCCATGGTGGTGACGGTGCTGGACATGTCGGTGGTGCGCAGCCTGCATCAACAGCTGGAGTACCAAGCGGTGACCGACCCGTTGACCGGTCTGCTCAACCGTCGTGGCTTCTACCAGGCCGCTGAAGGCGCGTTGCTGCGCAACGAACGCTCGGACAAGGCCCGCGCCCTGATGTACATGGATCTGGACGGTTTCAAGCGGATCAACGACCTGCTTGGTCACGAGGCCGGCGACAAGGTGCTGCGCTGGGTGGGCGAGCAGCTCAAGGATTGCCTGGGTAACGAAGCGCTGCTGGCGCGCATGGGCGGTGATGAGTTCACCGCGCTGTTCGACGGGCTGCCGTACCCGGAGCAGGCCGGGCGCTTTGCCGAGAAACTGCTGGAGCGCCTGTCGGGCCTGCAGGAAGTGGACGGGCTGGAGGTCAGCCTGGGGGTGAGCATCGGCATTGCCACCTACCCCGATTGCGGTTCCAGCGTCGAGGGCTTGCTGCGCGCGGCGGATGCTGCGATGTACGCCGCCAAGCAGGCCGGGCGCCAGCAGTACCGTTTCTATGACCAGGAGCTCAATGGCCGGGCGCGCTCGCGGCTGATGCTCGAAGATAGCGTGCGCGCGGCCATCGAGCAGAACGACTTCAACCTGGTCTATCAACCGCAGGTGGCGTTCGGCGATGGCCATTTGCGCGGCTTCGAAGCCTTGCTGCGTTGGAAGCACCCAAGTGTCGGCGATGTGCCCCCGGGGTTGTTCATCCCCTTGCTGGAAGAAGCGCGACTGATCAATCGCCTGGCCAGCTGGATTTACCGCAAGGGCGCTGCCCAGCGCAAGGAATGGGGGGCGCGCTTCGGGGCCCGGTTGGTACTGAGCATCAGCCTGAGCCGAGCCCAGTTCGCCATGCCGGGCCTTGCCGACGAACTGGCGCGGGTAATCGACGAATATGCCCTGTTGCCTGCCCAGTTGGAGGTCGAGGTGGCCGAGACCTCGCTGATGTACAACATCGACGCGGCGGTGAAGCAGGTGAATCGGCTGCGCGAGATGGGCATCCGCGTGGCGCTGGACGACTTCGGTGCGGGTGACTGCTCGCTGCGCATGCTGCGCGACCTACCCATCGATACCCTCAAGCTCGACCGTCACCTGGTGGCGCGGCTGCCGGATTCGGCGGCTGACATCGCACTGGTGCGCAGTGTCATCGAACTGTGCGCGGCCTATGGCATCACCGTGATTGCCGAAGGCGTGGAAACGCAGGCGCAGGCGCAATGGCTCAAGGGCGCGGGTTGTGCCTACGTGCAGGGGTTCCTTGTGGCAAGGCCGATGACCGCCGCCGATGCCGGCGACTTCCCGGCGGTATTCCCTTGGGGCGAGTGATTGGTAAACTCGGCGCTCCTTACCCCGATCTGCACCCTGATGACCGCCTTACGCTACCTGCAAGCCTACCCGCCGCATCTACAAGACCAGGTGCGTCAGCTGATCGCCAGCGGCCGCCTGGGTGCCTACCTGGACCAACGCTATGCCGAGCGGCATACGGTACAGAATGACAAGGCGTTGTACGGCTACGCCCAGGATCTCAAGCAGGAATACCTGCGCAGCGCGCCGCCGCTGGACAAGGTGCTGTTCGACAATCGCCTGGACCTGACCCATCGCGCCCTCGGCTTGAATACCGCGGTGTCGCGGGTACAGGGCGGCAAGCTCAAGGCCAAGAAAGAGATCCGCATCGCCTCGCTGTTCAAGGAGGCGGCGCCGCAGTTTCTGCGCATGATCGTGGTGCACGAACTGGCGCACCTGAAAGAGCGCGACCACAGCAAGGCCTTCTACCAGCTCTGTCAGCACATGGAGCCGGACTACCACCAACTGGAATTCGACCTGCGCGTCTACCTGACCTATCGGGAGCTGCCGGGCAACACCTGAGGGACAAGCACCAGATGAGCACGGAAGTGAGCAAGACCCGCAGCAGTTTCTATCGCCGCCTGTACGTGGCCTGGCTCATCGACAGCCAGACCGCCACCAGTGTGCCGGCGCTGATGGAGGCCACCGGCATGCCCCGGCGCACCGCCCAGGACACCATCGCTGCGCTGGCCGACCTGGACATCGTCTGTGAGTTCGAGCAGCAGAGCGGCGCCCGCAACCATGCAGGGCATTACCGCATCCGTGACTGGGGGGCGATCGACAAGCAGTGGATCATCCAGCATCTGCGCCAGATCAGGGATGTGCTGGGTTATCCGTGATCTTTGCGCGGTCCTGGTGAGAGCACCTGTCTTACTGTAGGAGCGGCCTTGTGTCGCGATAGGGCCGCGCAGCGGCCCCAGTTTTCAGCTACGCAACAAAATTTGCTGGGGCCGCTATGCGGCCCTATCGCGACACAAGGCCGCTCCTACAGATGTCGTGCAGTACATGTGGGGGCCGGCTTGCAGGCAGCTTCAACCCTTGCGCATGCCGATATGGGGAATGTCGTCTTCCAGATATTTCTCGCCCACCGCCACGAAACCATGCCGAGCGTAGTACCCCTGCAAATGCGCCTGTGCCGACAGGTACACCGGCGTCCCCGCCCAGCAATGCTCGGCGCACTCCAGCCCCTTGAGCAGCAACTGATGGCCCAGGCCGCCACCCCGTGCGTCGGCTGCCGTCACCACCCGCCCGATAACCACGTCGCCACCCTGTGATTGCGGGTCGAGCAGGCGCAGATAGGCCACCAGCTTGTCGTCCTGCCAACCCATCAGGTGCAGGGTGTCGCCGCTCAGGTCCTGCCCGTCGACTTCCTGGTAGGCACAGCGTTGCTCGACCACGAACACTGCCGTACGCAGTTGCAGGATGGCGTAGAGCTGTTCCTTGCCTAGGTCGCTGTGGTGTTTGCAAATCCACTCGATGGACATGGGTATGAGCTCCTTGTAATGGCGCTCGATCATCGCAAATCCGGCCGCTGCGCACGAGCCTGGCTTTGCTGCAAATCACGTCAGATGTCGTTCGGCCAAAATAGAGGCTAAATGACATTATTGTCCGCTGTCGCCGGCATGCGGCTTGTGTAATCTGCAGGCTCTGTTGTGAGTAGAGATCGCCATCTTCAGCGTGGGGCCCCCAACTGCGAAAGGATTTGAGCATGCGGCCACTGCTTTGCGTTCTTGGAATACTGGGTTTGTTGTGCGCGATGCCGGCCGCCGCCCAGGAGAAACTGCGATTGGTGGCCGACAGCTGGCCACCCTTTACCGATGCCGCCATGCCCGGCGGTGGCCTGGCCACCAGCATCGTCACCACGGCGCTGAACCGGGCAGGTTTCGCCACTTCGTTCGAGGAAGTGCCCTGGGCCAGGGCCCTCATGGGCATTGGCGAGGGGCGTTACGACGTACTGGTCAACGCCTGGTACAACGATGAGCGCACGCGCATCGGCGAGTTCTCCGGCCCCTACCTCATCAACCGTATCCGTCTGCTCCAGCGCCAGGGCGAAGGCTTCGTGTTCAAGCGTCAGGCCGACCTCTATCCCTACACCATCGCCGTGGTGCGCGACTATGCCTACTCACCGGGCTTCGACAGCGACGAGCGTCTGAACAAAGTGCTGGTGCGCAGCTTCTCGTCGGCGGTGCGGATGCTCGCGGCCGGGCGGGTCAACCTGACGGTGGAGGACGAGTACGTGGCGCGTTACAACCTGCAGCGCGAACCGCAGCAGGTGCGCGATGGGGTGAGCTTCGTCGACCCGCCGCTGAGCGAGAACAGCCTGCACATCCTGGTCAGCCTCAAGCACCCGGAGCACCGGCAGGTGGTGGCACGGTTCGAGAAGGCCATCGCGGCGATGAAGGCCGATGGCAGCTACGCCCGGTTGTTGCGCCAGCACGGCTTCTGAAAGCTGCCCTGCCCCCTGTAGGAGCGGGGGGGGGGGGGGGGGAGGGGGCGAAGAGGACCAGGCGCAGCCGCGCGA
>NZ_JBDJLM010000118.1:0-8455 GCF_039673365.1 Pseudomonas sp. TWI923
TGTTGCAGGAAAAAGTCAAAGCATTAAAGAAGGAGGGCAAGGTCGAGATCGCCGTTGTCATTGGTTTTGTCGTTGGACAGAGCAATGAAACTGCGATGCAGGAGATTGCGTTTGCATTGAGTCAAAAGTCCCAGTTTAAGCAAGGGCTCGGCAGGTGTTGCTGGGTGTGGCGACGGGTGGTGGTGGGCGAACGCCGAAGCATTCAGTCAGCCAGGGTGGTGGAAAGACAGGGCCTGCGGGGGGAACAGTTGACGGCGGGATGGCTGTTGGTGCAAAAGGTGGAGCTGTTAGTTCCGGCGCTGAAAATGCGTTCTTGTATCCAAAGCTGAAGGATCAACTGATACAAGAAAACCTGAGCAATATTGCGGCCCAGAACTCAAGGTTAGCTGCAGCTGCGAACGGCAGTGGAACGAAAAATCCGAATTTCTCTATAGGTCAAGGTACATCTTCCGAAGCTAATAAGTTGGGTAAAGCCTGGGTTGGAGATGGGGCGAAAAAAAGTGATGGGCTTGGTCTGATTAGCGCGGACGGTACTCGCGTATATAGGCCGCCAACACCTAAAGATTCATCCTTTGCAACGACGGGCGTGCAGGCCAACTTTGAAGTGTACAAAATCAACCCTGTAACAGGTCAGCGCGCAAAAGTGAGTAATGGCCATCTCGATGTGGCTGATTAGGAGGAGCGATGCTTGCCGTTATAAAAGGTATATCTAATGATGTTTTTGACATTGAAGCTTACCACCCTGAATGCGTAGATAATTTCTCTTTGAGTCTTCGTGTTCGAATTGGGCTTGACTACACGCAAGGGGCAGATGATTTTGAGCTTTTCATCTGCACTCCAAAGTGGCTAGAAGAGACAGTATGGGAGCCTCGTTGGGGGAGAGGTCTATTGATTGTTCGAGAATATAACTTTTCGACTATTAATGGGTTGATTCATGACTATGTGAGTCGCTGCGAGGGAGATAGCTGGGAAGCTATCGTGATACAGTTAAGAAAGGTATTTTGTTGGGAGTTTGATGATTACCAGGCCTAGTCTATAAGAGTGTTTATTTAACACCGGTCATGCGCCGGTGTTTTATTCCCTGCTTACTGCAAAATTTCCCTTCCTTCGCTACTCGCCTTAGTCGTGGCCTGAGCAATCAGAGCGTCGAGCATCTTTACCGAAGGCTACCCGGAATAGTTCAGGACAAATTGAGGCTAATGTTACTCAGGGCATTGCCATAAAAACCCTTGAGTCTAATTGTTATAAGAAAACAATTTCTAAGGATGGCGCGGTTGTTGTATTGACTAATGGTGAGAAGATATACCGATTTTATCCGTCCTCGACGTCTACTGGGCAACCCTTCGCGTCGTTGATTATAGACGGGATGAAAAAGCCGGCTGCGAAAATTAGGTTTATAGGGGGGTAATGATGACTATTTCAAAAATTGAAAATGAAGAAATGGTTCTTTTGCTTGATAGGCTGTCAGGTGTCATTGGTTTTAATAAAGACTTGCCGATGAATGTATTTGTTGGTGGTGGATTTTTGTTTTGGTTTTTTGAGAGGCCCTTGCTGTGTTCTTTTGAGGTTTTTGAGGGGTTGATATTGCAGAGTGTCTCCAGTTTTAAGTCGAGCGTATTTGTAAAATTTTCAGGAGGTGAATTGTTGGAAAGCTCTTGTTTTTCCATTGATGGGGCTGATTTGGAGAGAGATGTTTCTTGGTTGAATAAAAGGTTTGAAAGTTTTTTTGAAGGGGCGGTTGGTTACCCAATTGCTATATGCGATAGCGTATGCAATTGGGTTGCATTTGAGAGCGCGCATGAGGAATTTGGTGTTATAGCTGTGAAGAAGTCAGAGCTTCAAAAGGGGTTTTGTGAGTATTTGAACTCAAACTTTATCTCGATGGATGAGTTGGTGGGGCTGGCATCCGGACCCTCCGCGGAGGGTGCAATTGCAAAAGCTCTAGTTTCTTCCTATTGTGGTTAGTTGGTGCAAAAGATGGTGGCATCATCAGAACTGGGCCTAAACAATGTTGTTACGCTTGCTGGACAAGGTGGCGCCGGGCTATCGCGATTGAACAACTGTCTTGCAGTGCTTGTACTGGCCTCATCGCTGGCAAGCCAGCTCCCACAAGGGATGCGTATGACTTGAAGTGATCGCGGTCGAGGTGGGAGCTGGCTTGCCAGCGATGAAGCCAGGATAGGCAGCACAAAACATTGGCCCCCAAAGGCTTTTGTACACGGGGTATCGCCAGTTGTCGGACTTGCTATACAGTCGTTCAACTGCATATTCCGCCACGAGACCCACCCATGTCCCAGGAAGCCCGCTTCAGCCGCATGCTGCCCGAACTGCGCAAGGCCAATCTGGTCGAGGCCACCCTGGCCTGCCTGAAACGCCATGGCTTCCAGGGCGCCTCGATCCGCAAGATCTCCGCCGAGGCCGGCGTGTCGGTCGGCCTGATCAGCCATCACTATTCCGGCAAGGACGAACTGGTCGCCGAAGCCTACATGGCCGTCACCGGCCGGGTGATGCAGCTGCTGCGCGAGGCCATGGACCAGGTCGCGCCCAACGCCCGCGAGCGCCTGTCGGCGTTCTTTCGTGGCTCGTTCAGCGCCGAACTGCTCGACCCGCAACTGCTCGACGCCTGGCTGGCCTTCTGGGGCGCGGTGAAAACCGCCGAGGCGATCAACCAGGTGCACGACCACTCCTACGGCGAATACCGCCGCGAACTGCGCAGCCTGCTCAGCGAACTGGCACGGGAGGAGGGTTGGCAGCGCTTCGACGCCGACCTGGCTGCCATCAGCCTGAGTGCGTTGCTGGACGGCCTGTGGCTGGAGTCGGGCCTGAACCCTGGCACCTTCACCCCGGCCCAGGGCGTGCAGATCTGCGAAGCCTGGGTCGACGGCCTGCAAGCCGGCGGTCGGCAACGCTTCACCCTGCCCGCCGAGGGCTGTTGATCGACCGTTCAGCAATCGCTAGTCTTGGCCCACTCTAATAAGAAACACGCCCACGGGCGACTCAGGACCAAACGCAATGACCTCTCGGGTACTGATCGTCGACGACGATCCGCTGATTCGTGATTTGCTCCAGGCCTACCTGTCCCAGGAAGGCTATACCGTCCACTGCGCCGCCACCGCGGAACAGGCCGAGGCGCTGCTGGCCGAGCAGCCGGTGGAGCTGGTGATGCTGGATATCCGCCTGCCCGGCAAGGATGGCCTGACCCTGACCCGCGAACTGCGGGTGCGTTCGGAAGTGGGGATCATCCTGATCACCGGCCGCAACGACGACATCGACCGCATCGTCGGCCTGGAATGCGGCGCCGACGACTACGTGAGCAAGCCGCTCAACCCCCGCGAGCTGGTGTCGCGGGCCAAGAACCTGATCCGCCGTGTGCGCCACGCCCAGGGCACCCGGCCCGCCACCCAGGCATCTGCCGCCCTCAAGCAGTTCGGGGAATGGGCGCTGGACTGCGACCGCCGCCGCCTGATCGATGCGCAAGGTGGCGAAACCCTGCTGACCCACGGTGAGTTCCAGCTGCTCAGCGTGTTCCTGCGCAACAGCGGCCATACCCTGAGCCGCGACCAGTTGATGGACCAGATCCGCAACCGCGAGTGGGTGCCCAACGACCGCTCCATCGACGTGCTGGTCGGGCGCCTGCGGCGCAAGCTGCACGACGACCCCGCCGAACCCGAGCTGATCATCACCATCCACGGCGCCGGCTACCTGTTCACCGCTAGCGTGGCCGCGTGATCCGGCGCCTGTTCGGCCTGCTGGTGGTGCTGCTGAGCGGTGCATTGCAGGCTGCCGAGGTCGTCCGTTACTGCGATTATCCGGTCTACCCGCCGGTGTCCTGGAGCGATGGCAAGCAACCGCGCGGCCTGGCGCCGACGGTGGTGCGCGAGCTGTTCGGGCGGCTGGGCTACCGGGTCGAGATGGTGGTGCTGGGCAACTGGCAGCGGTGCCTGCTGGACGCCGCCGAAGGGCGGGTGGACGTGGTGCTGGCCTACGCCTCGGAGCAGCGCGCCCAGGCCATGCGCTTTTCCACGGTGCCGGTGCTGCGCGAAGAGGTGGCGGTGTTTGCCAATCGCCAGCGGCCGCTGAAGTTTGCAACCCTCGAAGACCTGGCCCGGTACCGTGGCGGGCTGCTGTTCGGCGAAAGCTACGGCGCCGACTTCGACCGTTTCGTGGCGCGGCACCAGAACATCGAATGGGTCTCGGACAGCGGGCAGAACTTCGGCAAGCTGATCCGCGGGCGCATCGATTTCGTGATCCAGGAGCGGCGCACCGGCCAGCTGTTCGTCGAGCACCTGCCCGGTGCCCGGGACATCGTCGCGCTGGGGCCTGCGCTGAGTGTCGACTACCTGCGCGTGGCGGTGTCGCGCCACTCGCCCTTGAGTGAGCACATGAACGAGATCGACGCGCAGTTGCAGAAAATGACCGATGCCGGCGAGCTGGAACGCTGGCTGCATGAAAGCGAGGTCACCTACCGCGACATGGTCAGGCAGCCATGACCCGCCTGCAACCGGGTGGCCTGCTGCGTCGGCTGCTGCTGTTCATCCTGCTGTTCAGCCTGTGCTTCACGGTGCTGGCCAGCAGTGTGCAGCTGTACTTCGAGTACCGCCGCGAAATGCGCGACATCGATGGGCGCATGGAGCTGATTCGTGCCGGTTACCTGGCCAGCCTCGAGCGCAGCCTGTGGGACCTGAACCAAGAGCAGCTGAACGTGCAGTTGCGCGGGCTGGTGGACTTCTCCGATGTGGCGCGGGTACGCCTGAACAGCGACGATTTCACCTTGCAGCAAGGGGATCCGGCGCCAACGGGGCCGCTGCGGGTCGAGCGCTTTGCCCTGGATTTCCAGCCGCCTTCCGGGCCGGTGCGCCATCTGGGCGAGCTTGAGGTGAGCATCGACCTTGGCGCGGTGCACCGACGCTTGTTCACCACCGGCCTGACCAGCCTGCTGTGGATGAGCGTGTTCCTCTGCGGGCTGGCGCTGGCGCTGTCGGGGCTGTTCTATCGGCTGGTGACCCGCCACTTGCAGGTGATGGCCGACTTCGCCCGACGCATCGGTGCCGGGCAGTGGCATGAACCGCTGCGCCTGAACAAGCGCCGCTCAGCGTACCCGGACGAGATCGACAGCGTGGCACTGGCGCTGGACGACATGCGCCGGGCGATCCTCAGCGATATCGAGCGCCGCGAGACCGATCGCCTGGCCCTGCAGGACAACCGCGACGAGCTGCAGAAGCAGGTCGAGCGCCGCACCGCCAGCCTGCTGCGCGCCAAGGACGACGCCGAAGCGGCCAACCTGGCCAAGTCGCGCTTCCTCGCCACCATGAGCCACGAACTGCGCACGCCGCTCAACGGCATCCTCGGCATGGCCGAACTGCTGCGCGACGCCGGGTTGGCGGCGCAGGATCGCAAGCGCCTGGAGGCGCTGTACAAGGCCGGCGAAGGGCTGCTGGGCATCCTCAACGAAGTGCTGTATTTCGCCAGGCTCGAAGAAGGCGAAAGCCACCCGGAAACCGTCGGCTTCTCCCTGCGCCAGTTGTGCGAAGAAGTGCTGACGCTGCTCGAACCCCGGGCCCTGGCCAACGACAGCCTGGTGCTGTGCCGTATCGACCCACGATTGGCCGCGCACCAGCGCGGTGCCGAGCAGTACCTGCGCCAGGTGCTGAGCAACCTGCTGGCCAACGCGATCAAGTTCACCGAGGGCGGCGAGATCCTGGTCGAGGTAGAGGTGCTGCACGAGCAGGCCGGGCGCCAGCGCCTGCGGTTGAGTGTCAGCGACGATGGCATCGGTATCTGCGAAGCGATGCAGCCGAAGATCTTCGACCGCTTCGTCCAGGCCAGCGAGGCGGTGGCGCGGCGTTATGGCGGCACGGGCCTGGGGCTGGCGATCAGCAAGCACCTGGTCGAACAGATGGGCGGGCAGATCGGCGTGCGTAGCCGCGAGGGGGAGGGCAGTTGCTTCTGGTTCGAGCTCGACCTTGAGGCCGTGCAGCAGGCCGAGGCGCTGCCGGCTGGCGTTGCAAGCACGGCGCCGCTGGACATTCTGGTGGTGGAGGACGTGGCGCTTAACCGTGAGGTGGTGCGCGGGTTGCTGGAGCGTGACGGCCACCGGGTGTGGCTGGCCGAGGATGCCGAGCAGGGGCTTGAACTGTGCGCACAGCGGCGCTTCGACCTGCTGCTGCTGGATGTGCACCTGCCGGGCATCAGCGGCGTGGCGCTGTGCCGACAGGTGCGTGCGGGCGATACCGCCAATCGGGACACGCGCATTCTGGCACTGACCGCCAGTGTCCAACCGGGGCTGGTGCGCGCTTACCTGGATGCCGGCATGCAGGGGGTGCTGGGCAAGCCGCTCAAGCTTGCCAACCTGCGCCAGGCGCTGGCAGGCCAGGACCAGCAACAGCAACCGGCACCGGCTACCTGGCTGGACCACGACTTGCTGGATACCCACCGCACCCTGCTCGGCGCGCAGAAGCTGCAAGGCCTGCTGGCCGGTCTGCGAGACGCGCTGCACCAGCAGCGCCAGGCACTGCTTGAAGCGGTCGCGGCGGGTGACTGTACCGAGGTGACTCACCTGGCCCATCGACTGGCTGGCAGCAGCGATTCCATGGGATTTTGCGGGCTGGCCGCCACGTTGCGCAGCCTCGAAACGCACGCCCTGGCGCGGGATAAAACCGCGGTGCAGGCCATGGCCGCGTCGCTGACTGAGCAACTGCTGCGCGCCGAACACAGCCTGGCGGAACTGTTGGTCGCCTGAGCGACAAAAAACTTACGACTTTTTACATCTTCGATCTTTACGGTCAATCGGGCCTTACATCGCTTTCCAATAATCGGGGCAGCCGCTGCACACGCGGCCCTCAAGGCTTATTGGAGATAACAATAATGAAAGGCCGTAAAGCTGAAGGTATCCAACTCACACGGGCATTGAAGAGCCGGCACATCTTCATGCTCTCGCTCGGTGGCGTGATCGGCACCGGGCTGTTCATGGGCTCGGGCGTGACCATCAACCAGGGCGGGCCGGTGGGCGCGATCCTGGCTTACCTGGTGGCCGGTTTGCTGATGTACCTGGTGATGGTCTGCCTGGGCGAGCTGTCGGTGCAGATGCCGGTGTCCGGCTCGTTCCAGGCCCATGCGACGAAATTCATCGGCCCCGCCACCGGCTTCATGATCGGCTGGGTGTACTGGATGAGCTGGGCCACCACCGTGGGCCTGGAGTTCACCGCCGCCGGCATGTTGATGGAACGCTGGTTCCCCGGCGTGCCGATCTGGTACTGGTCGGCGCTGTTCGTGGCGGTGCTGTTCGGCATCAACGCGCTGGCGACCCGTGCCTTCGGCGAGGCGGAATACTGGTTTGCCGGCATCAAGGTGGCGGCGATTCTCGGCTTCATCATCGTCGGGGTGCTGGTGATCTTCGGCGCCATCCCGCTGACCAGCGGGGCACCGGCGCCAATGATGAGCAACCTGATCGGTGAATCGCTGTTCCCCAACGGCCTGTCGGCGGTGTTCGCGGTGATGATGACCGTGGTCTACGCCTTCCAGGGCTGCGAGATCATGGGCGTGGCGGCGGGTGAAACCGACCAGCCGGAAAAGAGCATTCCGCGGGCGGTGCGCAACGTGGTGTTCCGCGTGCTGATCTTCTATGTGCTGGCCATCGTGGTGCTGTCGGCGATCGTGCCCTGGCAGCAGGCTGGGCTGATGGAAAGCCCGTTCGTGCAGGTGTTCGACATGGTCGGCATCCCCTATGCGGCGGACCTGATGAACTTCGTGATCCTCACCGCGATCCTGTCGGTGGGCAACTCGGGGCTGTATGCCTCCACCCGTATCCTCTGGGCGATGTCCAAGACCGGCATGGCGCCCAAGAGCCTGACGCCGCTGAGCAGCCGTGGCGTACCGCTGCGCGCGCTGTTCATCACCTTGTGCTTCGCGCTGATCTCGCTGATGACCAGCTTCGTCGCGGCAGACACCTTGTTCATGGTGCTGATGGCGGTGAGCGGCATGTCGGGGACGGTGACCTGGATCGTGATTGCCCTGGCGCAGTACCGCTTCCGCCAGCAGTTCCTGCGCGAGGGCGGGCAGGTGAGCGACCTCAAGTACCGTGCGCCGCTGTACCCACTGGTGCCGTTGCTGTGCATCACCCTGTGCAGTTCGCTGTTTGTGTTTTTGGCGATGGATGAGACCCAGCGGCCTTCGTTGTATTGGGGCTTTGGGTTTATTGCGCTGTGTTATGCGGCGTATTTCGTGGTGCAGCGTCGGCGCCAGGGGGGGGTGGTGGAAGTGCCGGTGGTTTGAGGGGGGGTTGGTAGGTGTTCGCCTGGGAATTGGGTGAGGGCCACCAGGTGTCCGCCGGTGATTTTGCAGCGCCCTCAAGATCGAGCGCCGCCCGCGCGGCGCATCGCTGGCAAGCCAGCTCCCACATTTGTTTCGGGCCAATTATGCCTGTGAGGGTACCGCTGCCCGCCTTGGTGCATGTCTC
>NZ_JBDJLM010000119.1:0-8282 GCF_039673365.1 Pseudomonas sp. TWI923
CTGGGCGAGCATTTCTGGCAAGTGCTGCAGCGCCCCGCTGATGAAGTTTTCCAGCTCGCCGCGGATGCTGGCGTGCAGGTGGCCTTCGAGGATTTCCAGCAGCACCGCGTCAAGGCGCGCGCCGGGGCGGCGGCGCAGGGTCTGGCGGGTCAGTTGCAGCACCGGGCGCAACACCCGGCGCGGGATGGCCATGCCCGGTGGGAAGGGCACCACGCCGATCAGGTTGATCCCCAGGCTGACCCACAGCAGCGGGTCGCTGCCAGGGTGTTCGACCAACTCGATGAGGTCAGCCAGCACATCCACGGCGGCCAGGGCGTTGGCAACAACAGGGGTGTTTTCACCGAGGTTGCGCAGGGTCTGCAAGTCGAGCAAACCGCCGCTGATGCCGTACAGCCAGTCATTGACAGCCGCAGCGGCGAGACCGAGGTCCTCGCTGAGCAGGGTTTCGAGGGGGGCAATGGCGAGCTCGACGTCGTGCTCGGTGAGGGTGGTCATGGGGCTAGCCTTCCTGGCCATGGCTGGGGAAGGCGAAATGATGGTGAGCAGATGCCGCTCTGTATGTCGGAACGCGTCGAGGCATCGACGGGAAAGGGATGAGCTAGCGGTACGGTAAACCTTGCGAAATGACCAGTTGCTCAAACAGGGTGTTCATTGGCGCACGAAACATTGGTTATCTGGCACCCGCTTCGCGGGTGATCGCGGCTAAAGCCGCTCCCACAGAGGAATCGTGGTCCTTGTACGAGCGGCCTTGTGTCGCGAAAGGGCTGCGCAGCAGCCCCAAGCAATATCAAACCGTCAGCCCAAGCCAATCTCCACCTGCCCCGCCACCACCCGCACCGGCCACACCCGTAACTGCTGCGCCGCGTCCTCCAGGCAACGCCCGTCCTGCAAGCTGAAATGCTGCTTGTACAACGGCGCCGCCACCACCAGCTCACCCTGCAGGCTGCCCACCAGCCCGCGGCCGATGATATTGGCCCCCGAGCGCGGGTCGCGGTTGTCGATGGCATAGAGCGCCTGCTCGTGCCCGGGGAGGTAGAACAGCGCCACCTGCTCGCCCTCATGCCATACCACCACGCCGGAATCGGCGACCAGGTCGGCGGCCTGGCACACGGCCTGCCAGCTTGATTGGTTTACCACAGCAGCATTGGACAGTTTCATCAGACAGCCTCCTCATGGGTCGGGATCAGGTGCAACGCAGCAGCAGGCCGGCGCTGGCCGCGCTCGCGGACGAAGTGCACATCGGGGTCAGCGCGCCGGTCGTTGACGAAGGTGCGGAAGCGCTTGAGTTTTTCCGGGTCGTTCAGGGCGTTGGCCCACTCGCATTCATACTGCTCGACCACATGCTGCATCTGCGCCTCCAGCTCGGCGGCCAGGCCCAGGCTGTCGTCGAGGATCACCTGCTTGAGGTAGTCCAGCCCGCCGTCCAGGCTTTCGCGCCAGACCGAGGTGCGCTGCAGCTTGTCGGCGGTGCGGATGTAGAACATCAGCACCCGATCGATCAGCCGCACCAGGGTTTCATCGTCCAGGTCGGTGGCGAACAGCTCGGCGTGGCGCGGGCGCATGCCGCCGTTGCCACACACGTACAGGTTCCAGCCCTTGTCGGTGGCGATCACGCCGATGTCCTTGCTCTGCGCCTCGGCGCACTCGCGGGTGCAGCCAGACACCGCGAACTTGAGCTTGTGCGGCGAGCGCAGGCCCTTGTAGCGGTCCTCCAGGCGCAACGCCATGGCCACGCTGTCCTGCACGCCGTAGCGGCACCAGGTGCTGCCCACGCACGACTTCACCGTACGGGTCGACTTGCCGTAGGCGTGGCCGGTCTCGAACCCGGCCTCGATCAGCTCGCCCCAGATCAGCGGCAGCTCGTGCAGCTGGGCGCCGAACAGGTCGATGCGCTGGCCGCCGGTGATCTTGGTGTAGAGGTCGTATTTCTTGGCCACCTGGCCGATCACGATGAGTTTTTCCGGGGTGATCTCGCCGCCGGGGATGCGCGGCACCACCGAATAGGTGCCGTTCTTCTGCATGTTGGCCATGAAGGTGTCGTTGGTGTCCTGCAGCGGCACCAGCGCCGGGTCCATGATCGGCTGGTTCCAGCACGAGGCGAGGATGTTGCCCACCGCCGGCTTGCAGATGTCACAGCCGACATGGCCCTTGCCGTGGCGTTCGAGCAGTTTGTGGAAGCTGCGGATGCCCTCGACCCGCACCAGCCCGTAAAGCTCCTGGCGGGTGTAGGCAAAGTGCTCGCACAGGCTCTTGTCGACGGTCACGCCGCGGGCGGTGAGCTCGTGTTCGAACACCTGCTTGAGCAACGCCGCGCAGCCGCCGCAACCGCTGGCGGCCTTGGTGCAGGCCTTGACCGAGGCCAGATCGCCACAGCCGCTGTCGATAGCCGCGCACACCGCGCCCTTGCTGACGTTGTGGCACGAGCAGATGGTCGCGCTGTCGGGCAGTGCATCGGCGCCCAGCGCCGGCGCGCCGCCGCCCTGGGGCAGGATCAGCGCGGCCGGGTCGGCCGGCAGCTTGATGCCGTTCTGGGCGTATTGCAGCAGGGTGTCGTAATAGCTGTTGTCGCCCACCAGCACCGCGCCGATTACGTGCTTGCCGCTGGCGTCCACCACCAGCCGGCGGTAGCTGGCGTTGGCCTCGTCGATGAAGCGGTAGCTGCGCGCGCCCGGCGTGGCGCCGTGGGCATCGCCGATGGAGCCGACATCCACCCCCAGCAGCTTGAGCTTGGTCGACATGTCGGCGCCGGTGAATTCGCTGGCCACCGCCCCCACAAGCAGCGCCGCCAGGTTGCGCGCCATGGCGTAGCCTGGGGCGACCAGTCCGAACACGCTGCCGTTCCACGAGGCGCACTCGCCGATGGCGAAAATCCGTGGGTCGCTGGTGCGGCAATGATTGTCGATCACCACGCCACCCCGGGCGGCGACCTCCAGGCCACTGGCCCGGCCCAGGGCATCCTGGGGGCGGATACCGGCAGAGAATACGATCAGGTCGGTTTCCAGGTGTTCGCCGCCGTCGAAGTTCATGCGGTAGCGGTAGTCTTCGCCGGCACTCACCGACTGGGTGGCGCGGGACAGGTGCACGCCCACGCCCAGCGCTTCGATCTGCGCCTTGAGTGCCGCGCCACCGTCGCTGTCCAATTGCACCGGCATCAACCGGGGCGCGAACTCCACCACATGGGCCTCCAGCCCCAGCGACTTCAGTGCGTTGGCCGCTTCCAGCCCCAGCAGGCCACCACCGACCACCACGCCACGGCGAGCGTCGCTGGCGGCGCTGCGGATCGCATCGAGGTCATCGAGGGTGCGGTAGACCAGGCGGGCATTGGCGCTGCAGCCCTCGACCGGCGGCACGAACGGGTAGGAACCGGTGGCCAGCACCAGCTGGTCGTAGCCGTAACGGCCCTCGGCAGTGACCACCTCGCAGCGCTCACGGTCGATCTGAAGCACCGCCTCGCCCAGGTGCAGGTGCACGCCGTGGTCGCCGTAATAGCCCTGCTCGCACAGGGCCAGGGTCTCGGCGCAACTGCCGGCGAAGTACTCCGACAGGTGTACCCGGTCGTAGGCACGCTGGCGCTCTTCACCGAATACATGCAGCTCGAAGCGCTCGAGTGCGCCCTGCCCGATCAGTTGTTCGACACAGTGGTGGCCGACCATGCCGTTGCCGACGATGACCAGTCGTGCCCGTTGTGCGCCGTTCGCTGTTGCCTTCATAGCCGTTCCTCGATCACGGAAAACAAAAAGGCGCCTGGTGCGTACGCTCCAGGCGCCTTTGCCTGTACTCATCAATGTGAGGCCCCTGGGTTGATCGCCGTTGATCAGTGGGGCTGTTGTGAATCTGTCAAAGCAGAGACTGTGCCAATTACTTCGTGGGAGCGGGCTTGCCCCGCGATAGCCTTACCACAGCTGGCCCGCGTTGATGCTGATGACGCCATCGCGGGGCAAGCCCGCTCCCACGCAGGTAGCCAGGCGAACCAGGGCGGTGCACGACTCCCCAGGCTGGTGCACTCAGTACACATCCCGCCGATAACGCTTGTCGCGCCCCAGCGCCTCTACATAGGTATCCGCCGCCGCCGCATCCATGCCGCCATGTTCGGCCACCAATTGGCGCAGCGCCGTATCCACATCCTTGGCCATGCGCTGGGCATCGCCGCAGATGTACACATACGCCCCCGCCTGCAACCACTGCCACAGCTCGGCGCCGTGCTCCAGCAGGCGCTGCTGCACATAGATCTTCTCGGCCTGATCGCGGGAAAACGCCGTGCTCAGGCGCAGGTGCCCGCTGGCCTGCCAGGCCTCCAGTTGCTCGCGGTAATAGAAATCGCAGGCCGCCTGCTGCTCGCCGAAGAACAGCCAGTTGCCCCCGCTGGCCGCGCGCACCTCACGCTCCTGGAGGAAGGCGCGAAACGGCGCCACACCGGTACCGGGGCCGATCATGATGATCGGCAGGCTGTCGTCCTCGGGCAGGCGGAAGTGCCTGGACGGCTGCGGGAAGATCGCCACTTCCAGTGCCTGGGCCCGGTCGGCGAGGAACGCCGAGCAGACCCCTTTGCGTTCGCCGTAGCGCACCGTGGCCATGGTCAGGTGCACCTGCCCAGGGTGCGCGGCGGGGCTGGAACTGATCGAGTACAGGCGTGGCTGCAGCGGTTTGAGCAGGGCCAGCCAGGCATCCAGCGCCAACTGCTGGGGGTATTCGCGCAGCACGTCGGCCAGCTGACGGCCCCACAGCCAGTCTCTCAAGGCAGTTTTGTCCTGCAGCAGTTCGCGCAACGCCTCGGCCGACTGGCTGAACACTTCAAGCTGCTGCGGCGTAACCCGGGCGATTTCCAGGTGCCGCTCCAGGGCCACGGCCAGGGGCATCGGAGCGTGCCCTTTGAGCTCGACCTGGGCCTGGCCATCGAGCTGCATCAGCGCCAGCAGTTCGCAGACCAACGCCGGACAGTTGCGCGGCCACACGCCCAAGGCATCGCCGGCCTGATAGGTGAAGCCACTGCCGCTCAGATCGAACACCAGCTGGCGGGTTTCCTTGGTCGAACCGGGGCCGTTGAGCAGGCGGTTTTCCAGCAGCGGCGCCAGCCAAGGCTGCTGTTTGCTGTAGTTGTTTTCCGGCTCGGGCTCAACGCAGATTGGCGCGGCGCTGCCCAACTCGGGCAGCAGAGCCGCCAGCCAGGCAGCAAAGGCCTCGCTATGCTCCGGCTCGCAGTCCACCCGCGCCAGCAGGCGCCGCCCGCCCAACTCAGCAAGGCGTTGGTCGAGCTTGCGACCGAACCCGCAGAACTGCTCGTAACTCGAATCGCCCAGCGCCAGCACCGCAAAAGGCAGGGCCGCGCAATGCTCGCCCGCCTCCCCCTGCAGCGCCTGCCAGAACGCCGCGCCACTGTCTGGAGCCTCGCCATCGCCGAAGGTGCTGGCGATCAGCAACACGCTAGCGGCGCCCTGCAACTGCGCAGGCGTCATCGCCTCCATGCAGCTCAGTTGCACCGCCAGCCCGGCCTCGCGCAGGTGCTGGGCGCAGCGCTCGGCCAGGGCCTCGCCCGTGCCGGTCTGCGAGGCCCAGAGCACGTGGTGGCATGGCGCGGCATCGATCACCACGGGTGCTGGCGCCGGCTGGGCGAAAAGCCCGGCCAACAGGCCATCGACGAACAGCCGCCGGGCCGGCGCCAGGGGTGCGCTGGCCGGCAGGCTCGGCACGCCTTCGCTACGGGCCTGGCCCAGGCCCAGCAAAAAGCCCTGCAGGTAGTGGCGTTCGTCTTCGGCCAGCACCGGGGCCGGCAGTGCGTCCAGGCCCAGCAGGCGGGACAGGGTGGCGGTCGACATGGTGGCAGGCTCCGAAGGCGTGGCGGTGGTCAGGTCGAGGGCTTCGATACGTTCGCCGGCAACCCGCTCCAGGGCCACGGCGCAGTGCTTGAAGGCTGGTTGCAACGAGGTGGGGTCGACCGCATCGCAAGTCACCGCGTTGATCGCCAGTTGCGCGCCGTAAAGGTCGTTCCAGTGGAACGGCGCAAAACAGCTGCCGGGCAACACGCGGTCACTGAGCCGCGCCGGCAACAGCGCCTGGCCACGGCGCGAGCGGATCGCCACCTGGTCCTTGTCGGCGATACCCAGGCGCCGGGCGTCGTCGGGGTGGATCTCGACGAAGGGGCCGGGCTCCAGCTTGTTCAGGCTGGGCACCTTGCCGGTCTTGGTCAGGGTGTGCCATTGGTGCTGCACGCGGCCGGTGTTGAGCACGAAGGGATAGGCGTCGTCCGGCAGCTCGGCCGGCGGCAGCCAGGGCCGGGCGAAAAAGCGCGCCTTGCCGCTGGGCGTGGGGAAGGCCAGCGCCGGCCGCTCGCCTTGCGCATCACGCAGCAGCTGTTGGCTGAGGCCGTCGTTGCGGTAACGCAGCGGGCTGCGATCGTCGCTTTGCCCAGGGGCACAGGGCCACTGGCGTGGGCCTTGGCGTAGCTCGGCGTAGCCGATGCCGCGCAGGTCGTAGCCGGTGGCAGGGTTCCAGAAACGGCGGATTTCCTCGTACACGGCCTCGGCATCGGGGTAGTCGAAGGCCTCGGCGTAACCCATGGCGCAGGCGACGCGGGCGATGATCCGCCAGTCCTCCAGGCTTTCGCCGGGCGCCGCGACGGCACGCGGCATCAGCGTCAGATTGCGCTCGCTGTTGATCATCACCCCTTCACCTTCGGCCCACAGCGCGGCGGGCAAAAGGATGTCGGCATGGCGGTTGGTTTCGCTGTCAAGAAAGGCATCCTGACTGATCACCAGCTCGGCCTGGCCCAGGCCGTCGATCACCTGCTGGCGGTTGGCGACGCTGGCCACCGGGTTGCTGCAGATGATCCAGCAGGCCTTTACCTCGCCGGCCTTCATCTGCTCGAACAGCGCAACGGTGCCCTCGCCGCCTTCGCTGCGCAGATGGCCGGGCGGCAGTTGCCATTGCTGCTCGACGAAGGCGCGATCGGCCGCGACCTGGGCCGAGCGCTGGCCGGGCAGCCCCGGGCCCATGTAGCCCATCTCGCGCCCGCCCATGGCGTTGGGCTGGCCGGTCAGCGAAAACGGCCCGCTGCCGGGGCGGCAGATGGCGCCGGTGGCCAGGTGCAGGTTGCACAGCGCGTTGCTGTGCCAGGTGCCGTGGATGCTCTGGTTCAGGCCCATGGTCCAGCAGCTCATCCACTCGCCGGCTACGCCGATCAGGCGCGCCGCTTCATGGATGTCGGCTTCGCTCAAGCCGGTGATGGCGGCCACCCGCGCGGGGGTGTAGTCGGCCAGGAATGCCGGCAGCTCATCCCAGCCCTCGGTGTGGCGGGCGATGAAATCCGGGGCGGTGTGGCCGTTGACGTGCAGAAGGTGCAGCAGGCCGTTGAGCAGTGCCAGGTCGCTGCCCGGACGCAGTTGCAGGAACAGATCGGCCTTGTCGGCGGTGGCACTGCGCCGGGGGTCGACGACGATCAGCTTGGCCCCGGCCTTGACCCGGTCGAGCAGGCGCAGGAACAGGATCGGGTGGCAGTCGGCCATGTTCGCGCCGATCACCAGGAACACCTCGGCGCGCTCGAAATCCTGGTAGCTGCCCGGCGGGCCGTCGGCACCCAGCGACTGCTTGTAGCCACTGCCGGCGCTGGCCATGCACAGGCGCGAGTTGGACTCGATATGGCGGGTGCGGATAAAGCCCTTGGCCAGTTTGTTGGCCAGGTACTGGGCCTCCAGCGACATCTGCCCGGACACATACAGAGCCACGGCGTCCGGCCCATGTGTGTCGATGATCGCGCGCAGCCGGGCGGCGGCCTCGGCGATGGCCTGGTCCATGCCACTGCGTACCGGTTGCTGGCTGCGCTGACGGCGTACGAAGGCATGGGCCATGCGCCCGGCGCTCAGTGGAATATGGGCGGTCAGGCCCTTGGTGCACAGGCGGCCGAAATTGCTCGGGTGCTGCTTGTCACCGCTGACCTTCACCACCTGGCCGTCGCTCACGCTCATGACGATGCCGCACCCTACCCCGCAATACGGGCAAACGCTGCGCACCTGGCTGCTGCTCATCGGCGATCTCCTGCTGATGAAACGACAAAGGCGCCGGCTGCCCCGCCTGCACTGGGCAAGCGGAGCAACACGGCGCCTTCGTCGTGATGAAAAGCGGCCATCGGCGTTGATGGCCTTGATCAATGATCCTCAGCAAATCCCGGGCCAGCTCCCACTAAACGGGCTTGCACGTCCACTGTAGGAGCGGCCTTGTGTCGCGGAATGGCTGCAGAGCCGCCCCCGCGAGGTATTCATGAACCCAGCAAGCCCCGGGCCGCCCGGGCG
>NZ_JBDJLM010000120.1:0-8180 GCF_039673365.1 Pseudomonas sp. TWI923
CGAATACGTCGGTGCATTCACTGCAGCATTCGCGGGTAAACCCGCTCCCACAAAGACAGTGCTCGAAATCATACGTGACGATCCCGCGCGCCGCCCAAGCTGACAAAGTTGTAATCTTCCCGTCAGCCAGCTGCCAGCCGGCGCTTTCCAGAATGGCCTCATTCTCGCTGCAGTTCCCGGAGTTCACATGAAACACCTGTTCATCACCGCCGCCCTTGCGCTGGTCAGCCTGCCCACCTTCGCCGACGAAGCACAGCACTTCGCCTTCGGCGAGCCGGCGCCGGCAGCCAAGGCCACCCGTACCGTCGAGGTCGTGCTCAAGGACATCGCCTTCGAGCCCAAGAGCCTCAAGGTCAAGGCTGGCGAGACAGTACGTTTCGTCCTGGTCAACGAAGGCAAGCTGCCCCACGAGTTCAACCTGGGTGACAAGGCCATGCATGCCGAGCATCAGAAAGAGATGGTGGCGATGCAGGGCAAGATCTTCACCGCCGGCATGAATCACGAGGGCATGGACCATGGCCAGATGGACCACGGCCAGATGAGCCAGGGTGGCCACGCGCACGGCGGCGGCAACACCGTGCTGGTGCAGCCCGGCCAGCGCGCCGAATTGACCTGGACCTTCCGCACCTCGGCGCCCATCGAGTTCGCCTGCAACGTACCCGGGCACTACCAGGCCGGCATGGTCGGCCCACTGACCATCGAGTAGCTTGCGCTCCAAGGCGGGGTGTAAAACCGGTAGACTAGGGGCATTTTCGAACCCTCAGGTCAGTTTCCATGCATCCCGCCGCCGAACACTCCCCGCTGGGCAAGTCCAGCGAATACATCGCCACCTACACCCCCGCGCTGCTGTTCCCCATTCCGCGCCTGGCCAAGTGGGCCGAGCTGGGGGTCAGCGGCGACGCCCTGCCGTGGCAGGGCGTGGATTTCTGGAACTGCTTCGAGCTGTCCTGGCTGCTGCCGTCGGGCAAGCCGGTGGTGGCCATCGCCGAGTTCGCCATCCCCTGCGATTCGCCGAACATCATCGAATCGAAGTCGTTCAAGCTGTACCTCAACTCGCTGAACCAGACCGTGTTCGCGTCGCTGGCCGAGCTGCAGGCCTGCCTTGAGAAAGACCTGTCCGGCGCCGCCGGCAAGCCGGTGCTGGTCAAGGTTCGCACCCTGGCTGAAGTGGAAGCGCAGGGCGTGACCGCCTTGCCGGGCCAGTGCATCGATGCGCTGGATATCACCATCAGCAACTACGAACAGCCACAGCCTGAGTTGCTGCGCTGCTCTGCGGAGCGCGTGGTGGAAGAGACCGTGCACAGCCACCTGCTCAAGTCCAACTGCCCGGTGACCGGTCAGCCGGACTGGGGCAGTGTGGTGGTGGAGTACAAGGGGCGGGCGCTGGATCACGCCAGCCTGCTGACCTACCTGATCAGCTTCCGCCAGCATGCCGACTTCCATGAGCAGTGCGTGGAGCGAATCTACCTGGACCTGAAGAACCTGCTGCAGCCCGAGTACCTGACGGTGTACGCGCGCTATGTGCGTCGTGGCGGGTTGGACATCAATCCGTATCGCAGCACCGGGCCGATCAGTCCGGCGAACCTGCGCCTGGTTCGTCAGTAAGAGACTGGGGGCGCTGTGCGCCCCTTTCGCGGCACAAGGCCGCTCCTACAGGTATCGCGCTGTGCCTGTAGGAGCGGCCTTGTGCCGCGAAAGGGCTGCAAAGCAGCCCAAAAGAAGTAAAGGGTCAGATGCCCATGCTGTGCAACGAATTGACGATGCTGCGCAGGGTGGCGGTGAGGTCCGGGTGGTCGGCCTCGAAGCGTTCGATGGCAAGGTTCACGCCATCCACCAGGTTGTTGTCAGGCGTGGCTTCCTCAAGTTTCAGTTGAGCCTCGATCTGCCGGGCTTCTTCATGCAGGTTGGCCAGCTCTTCATCCGAAAGCGGCACGTTGCGGTCCAGTTGCTCGCGCAGGCTGTTGAGGCGCTCTTGCAGTTCGCGGGCAGGCATTGTTCGTTCTCCATCAATGGCTTGGCAAGGCATGGACCTCGGCGCAATGGTAAAGGTTCGTGCCTGACCTCTAGCGTAATCCACCTGCCGGTGCTTTGCATGACCCGTATCAACGCGGACGTGTCAGGGCTTCTCGCCCTTGTGCCGGCGCAGGGCGATGTCCGACAGGCAGGTGTCGAGGGATTCCAGGTGGTCGATGACCGAATGCACGCCCAGGCCGAACAGCTCGAGCGTGGCTTTGCCGCGGGCACGTTCCTGCTCCTGTTGGGTCATGGCCTGCCACTGGCTTGAGGCCTGGTCGCAGGACGGGCTGCAGGCGGCCAGGCCGACGGTCCACAACCCGGCGTTCAGGCCCGACTGCAGCAGCAGCGGCTCGCCACTGATCAGCACGCAGCCTTCCAGTTGCTGGCTTTCGAGGGCCATCAGGGCCTGCCAGCAGGCATCTGGCGCCGGCCACTTGCAGCCGTTGCTGGGCAGGCCCGGCAGCCAGTCAGGGAGTACGCTGGTCAGGCGTTTGCCCGCGCTGGGGCTGACCTCGTCGAGCCAGATGCACGGCACTTGGCGGGCGCGCAGGCTGGCCAGCAAGGCCAGGGCGCCGGGGGCGGGCAGGGGGCTGCCGTCGCTGGCATGGACCAGGCAGCCACGCAGGCCGAACAGCACGGCAGTGAAGGCAGGTGCGTCTTGCATGGCAACTTCCCTGAAATACCCTGCAGGCTATCCAGCGTTTGTTACCGAGCGATGACTGCAACAGTTGTTCACAAAATGTTGAGCTAATTTATGTAAAGCTGTTTATCAGCCAGCGAGCCATTATACTGGCGCCTTGTTCTGCAGCGCGCCTTGGGCCGTTGCGGCCGTGAAATCCGAGGGAGAAACATCTATGCGTAGGATCGGTGCCGGAGTGATCGAGCGATTCACCCAGGCCTGTGTCTGCGCCAGCCTGTTGCTGGCGCCCGTGGCAGCCACCCAGGCGGCCACCGAGGACGACCCGTGGGAAACGGTCAACCGACCGATCTTCAAGTTCAACGATGTGTTGGATACCTACGCCCTCAAACCCCTGGCCCAGGGTTACCAGGCTGTCACCCCGCAGTTCCTCGAAGATGGCATCCACAACATCTTCCGCAACCTGGGTGATGTGACCAACCTGGCCAACAACGTGTTGCAGCTCAAGCCGCGTGCGGCGGGCATCGACACGGCCCGTTTGATCGTCAACACCACCTTCGGCCTGGGCGGCTTCTTCGATGTCGGCACCAAGATGGGCCTGCAGCGCAGCGACGAAGACTTCGGCCAGACCCTCGGTTACTGGGGCGTGCCCAGCGGCCCCTACGTGGTCATCCCGCTGCTCGGCCCAAGCACCGTGCGTGACGGCCTGGCCAAGTACCCGGACACCTACACCGAACCCTACCGCTATATCGACCACGTGCCGACGCGCAACTCGATCTTCGCCCTGGACGTGATCGATACCCGCGCCAGCCTGTTGCCTGCCGAGAAGCTGATCCAGGGCGACAAGTACATCTTCATCCGCAACGCCTACCTGCAGAACCGTGAGTTCAAGGTCAAGGACGGCGAAGTCGAAGACGACTTCTAAGCCTTGCGGGTGTGAAAAAGGCGACCTTCGGGTTAGTGCCAGTCAGTTAGTTGGGGCTGCTTTGCAGCCCTTCGCGGGTAAACCCGCTCCCACAGGTTTCGCGCCGACTTGAGGCTCTGCGCTATCCTGTGGGAGCGGGTTTACCCGCGAAGGTCGCGCAGCGACCCCAATTGGCTTAATTGACCGGCATTGACCTTCGGGTCGCCTTTTTGCGTCTTGCGTTCAGTGCATGGCCAGGATGCGCAGGCCGAACTTCTGTTCGCCTCCTGGCTGATCGGCGATCCACACCACTTCGGTGCTGGCATGCAGGCCCTTGAGGGCAGGGTGGTCGGAGTCGATGCGCACCTCGATGCGGTCGCCCACCTGGAAGCGCTGTGGCGCCTGCACCTGCATTCCGCTGCTGGACAGGTCCAGGCAGACGGCGGCGATTACCTGGCCCTCATGCAGCAGGCTGACCTCGGTGTCGATGCGCATGCGGATGAAATCGCGTTTTTCACTGTGGCTGTCGGGCGTCAGGTGCATGCTCGGTCCTTTCCATCGGTTGCGCCGCTGTGCAGGCTGTAGCGCCGATCATACGTCCGGGCAAATTGCATCGGCAATCGCCAGTTGCAGGGCAGGCCTGCAATGCCTGCGGGGCCGGCGGATATGCATAACAGTGTGCGAAACAGAGCCCTTAATAACCACGAGTGATTACCGCGCAGCACTCGACCCTTGCATGCTTGAAACGCCCGTCGGATGGGAGTACCGTCTGCGCCTTACAGGGCACCACTGCTATTTGTCGGGCGAGTTTTCTTGTCCTACAACTCAGAGAGTGAGTGATCACACAGTATTCCAGTAGCTTTGCGCCGGCTTGCCGACGCCCGCTACGCCAACCCAAATCGGCGCCGTTCGCCCACATGCAGAAAACCAGTGCAACGCTGCTGATTATCGATGACGACGATGTGGTCCGTGCCAGCCTCGCCGCCTATCTGGAAGACAGTGGCTTCAGCGTCCTCCAGGCCGGGAACGGCCAGCAGGGCCTTCAGGTCTTCGAAGAACACCAGCCCGACCTCGTGATCTGCGATCTGCGCATGCCGCAGATGGGCGGCCTCGAACTGATCCGCCAGGTCAGCGAGCGCGCGCCGCAGTTGCCGGTGATCGTGGTGTCCGGTGCCGGTGTCATGAGCGACGCGGTCGAGGCCTTGCGCCTGGGCGCCGCCGATTACCTGATCAAGCCGCTTGAAGACCTCGCCGTGCTCGAGCACTCGGTGCGCCGCGCGCTCGACCGCTCGCGCCTGGTGCTGGAAAACCAGCGCTACCGCGACAAGCTCGAAGCCGCCAACCGCGAGCTCGAGGCCAGCCTGCACCTGCTGCAGGAAGACCAGACCGCCGGGCGCCAGGTGCAGATGAACATGCTGCCCGAGAACCCTTGGGTTGCTGGCGAGTACACCTTCGAGCACCAGATCATCCCGTCGCTGTACCTGTCGGGTGATTTCGCCGACTACTTCCGCGTGGATGAGCGGCGCATTGCGTTCTACCTGGCAGACGTTTCCGGCCATGGCGCGTCGTCGGCGTTCGTCACCGTGCTGCTCAAGTTCATGACCACGCGTTTGCTGTTCGAATTCAAGCGCGGCAGCAAAGTGCGTGAATTCAAGCCTTCGGAAGTGCTCAGCCACATCAACCGCGGGCTGATCAACTGCAAGTTGGGCAAGCATGTGACCATGGTCGGTGGCGTCATCGACGAGGAAACCGGCCTGCTCACCTACAGTGTCGGCGGCCATTTGCCGTTGCCGGTGCTGTACACCCCGGGTGAAGTCCGCTACCTGGAAGGCCGCGGCCTGCCGGTGGGGCTGTTCGAAGAGGCCAGCTACCAGGACCTGGTGCTGGAGCTGCCACCGCAGTTCAGCCTCACGCTCATGTCCGATGGCATTCTGGACCTTTTGCCAGGGGGCACACTCAAAGATAAGGAAGCGACCTTGCCGGAAATCGTCAAGGAAGCGGGGGGTAGCCTGGAGGGGCTGCGCCAACGATTCGAATTGGCTACGCTTGGGGAGATGCCGGATGATATCGCCCTATTGGTGTTGAGCAGGAACCTTGAATGAGTACCGGTAGAATCCAGTTCGCCGAACAGAGCGGCACCTTCGTTCTGAAATTTGTCGGTGAAGTGCGCCTGACCCTGTGTTCGGCGCTGGATGCGACGATCGAGAAGATTTTCACTGCGCTGAATTTCTCGGCCATCGTCATCGATCTGACCGAAACCGAAAGCATCGACAGCACCACGCTGGGCCTGTTGGCCAAGCTGTCGATCCTGTCGCGGCAGAAAATCGGCCTGCTGCCGACCGTGGTCACCACCAACCCAGACATCTCGCGCCTGTTGCAGTCCATGGGCTTCGACCAGGTGTTCAACATCGTCGACCGCCCGGTGCCGTGCCCCGAGTGCCTGACCGACCTGCCATCGCAGGACCAGAGCGAAGATGTGGTGCGTTCCAAGGTGCTGGAGGCGCACAAGATCCTCATGGGGCTGAACGACTCCAACCGCGAGGCGTTCCACGACCTGGTGAGCGCGCTGGAGCGTTCCTGATCCAGCGTCTGCACAAACCTCTTCGCGGCTAAAGCCGCTCCCACAGGTTTTGTGCTTCCTCTGTGGGAGCGGGTTTACCCACGAAAGGGCCAGTTAAGCCGGCTTCATTCCCTGCGCACAAACTCCGTCGCCGCCGCCCCATCGGCATTGAGCTGATACACCCGCTCTGGCCGCCCCTGCTCATCGAAGAACACCTGCCCCAGCCCCGCGCTGTTCCACAGCCGCTCACCGGCCTTGCTGTGGCTGGGCACCCGTGGCACCACCTCCATCTCCCGGCGCTTGGTGAACCAGTTGAGTGGCGAGCGCGGTGAATACAGCCAGCGGTTGAGCCGGTCGAGTACATCCAGCAGGCGCCGGGGGAACTCGTTCTTGATGCCGCTGCTGGTTACCTGCCACAGGTGTGGGCTGCGCTGACGGTGGCGGATCAGCACTTCATAGACGAACGAGTAATGCACGTCGCCCGACAACACCACGTAGTGCCCCGGCGTGCGCGAGTGGCGGAAGATGTTGAGGATCACCTGTGCCGCGCCGCGGTGGGCCATCCAGTTCTCGGCATCCACCAGCAGCGGATAGCCCAGCGCACTGAATGCCCGCTGCACGGCTTCGATCAGCTTGACCCCGAAAATCGGCGCCGGCGAGACGATCACCGCCGAAGGGTGGTCGATCAGCGCCTGCTGCAGTTCGCACAGCGCTTCCCAGTCGAGCAGGCCGGACGGTTTGCCCAGGTTGCTTTCGCTGCGCCAGCGGCGGGTACGGGTGTCCAGCACCAGCAGCGGCGGGTTGCTGGGCAGCGCATATTGCCAACCCTGGAAGCGCAGCAGCTCGCCGATCAGTTCATCCTGCGTGGTGCGCTGCTGCGCAAAGCGTTGGCACTGCTCGATCAGCGGCGCGCAGGCATCCGGGTCGTTGCCCCAGCCCTGGCACAGCAGGTAGCCGAGCAGCGCATTGCCGATGATGCGCCGCGAGAACGGGTGGCCATAGGCGGTCTGTTCCCACTGCGCCGAGAGGTTCCAGTCATCGGTGATGTCATGGTCGTCGAAGATCATCAGGCAGGGCAGGTGGGCCATGACCCGCGCCACCTGGCCCAGGCCATCGGCGAAGGCTTGGATCAGTGGCAGCTCGTGCCGGTAGCGCGCCTGGCGTTGCTCGGTGAGGTCCGCCGGCATGTCCATCCGCACCAGCGCCCACGGCGTCGGCGACCACACCAGCAGGTACATGGCCATCACCTCGGCGAAGGTCACCAGGTGGTTGTCGGCATTGCTGGACGAGAAGATTGGCTTGCGCTTGCCACCGAAGAAGCGCTCGCGCAGGGTTTCGTTACTCTGCTGGGCCGGCAGCAGGTCGGCGCGGTGGTAGTAGCAGGCCGGGTGGCGGTAGAGCGCCGCGCCGCTGTCGACCACGGCGCCCTCCAGGGGCTCGTCGAACAGCCCCAGGCACTCGATCAGTTCATGGACGGCCCGCAGCATGGGGCCGGCGACGTCATCGGCGTACACCTGGTCGCCGGTCATCAACAGCACGGCGGGGCGTTTTTGCGGCTGGGTGCAGGCGGCCAGCAGGCGGTCAGCGCATAGCAGGCCGTCGGCCGCTGGGTGGTGCGGCTTGCGGCATGAACCGTGGAGTACCTGGTCGAGGCGCTCGCGCAGCACGAAATCTGGCCGGGTGGTACCGGGGTAGAGCAGGTGTGGCGCCCAGTCGCTGATGCCCTTGCCGTTGATCAGCAGGTCGTATTCAAGTGCGATGTCGCAGGGCAGCGCTCGGTCGAAATGGATGTCCAGCAGGTGCACGAATGCCCGTGCGCCGAGCGCGAGGGTGGTGCAGTGAAGGCTGGGGGTGATGCCCGGGTAGCCGAGCACGAATTCGGGCAGCAGCGGTTGCGAGCCGACCAGCCAGATGGCCAGGCGTTGGGGTTCAAGGCGGCGCAGTACCGGGCCAGCAAGAACAAGGGGCAATGGGGCGCGGGAGGTCATCGACGGCTCTGGAGGCTTGACTGGCCTCTTCGCGGGGCAAGCCCGCGCCGAGCAAGGTGGGGCGGGCGTGGCCCG
>NZ_JBDJLM010000121.1:0-8084 GCF_039673365.1 Pseudomonas sp. TWI923
GCCTCACACCCGGGGGGGGCCACCCCCCCCCCCCCGAGTCCTGGTGGGATCCCGGGGGTGGGGGCTCGCCCCGCGATAGCTTCACTGAATGTTACAGCGCAGCGATCCGCGCATGCTGCTCGGTGAAGTTGGCCAGGGCCTGTTCCGACTCGGCCAGCTTGGCGCGCTCTTTCTCGATCACGGCAGGCGGGGCCTTGTCGACGAAGGCGGCGTTGGACAGCTTGCCGCCCACGCGCTGGACTTCGCCCTGCAGGCGCTGGATTTCCTTGTTCAGGCGTGCAAGCTCGGCGTCCTTGTCGATCAGGCCGGCCATCGGTACCAGCACTTGCAGGTCACCCACCAGCGCGGTGGCCGACAGCGGTGCTTCGTCCTGTTCGCCCAGCACGGTGAACGACTCGACCTTGGCCAGTTTCTTCAGCAGGGCTTCGTTCTCCTGCAGGCGGCGCTGGTCGTCGGCGTTGGCGTTCTTCAGGAACAGCGGCAGCGGCTTGCCCGGGCCGATGTTCATCTCGGCGCGGATGTTGCGCAGGCCGACCATCAGCTCCTTGAGCCATTCGATGTCGCCTTCGGCGGCGGCGTCGATGCGGCTCTCGTTCGCTTCAGGCCATGGCTGCAGCATGATGGTCTTGCCGTCGATGCCAGCCAGTGGCGCGATGCGCTGCCAGATTTCTTCGGTGATGAACGGCATGAACGGGTGGGCCAGGCGCAGCGCCACTTCCAGCACGCGCACCAGGGTGCGACGGGTGCCGCGGGCGCGCTCGACCGGGGCGTTCTCGTCCCACAGCACCGGCTTGGACAGCTCCAGGTACCAGTCGCAGTACTGGTTCCAGATGAACTCGTACAGCGCCTGGCTGGCCAGGTCGAAGCGGAACTGCTCGAGCTGGCGAGTCACTTCGGCTTCGGTGCGCTGCAGCTGCGAGATGATCCAGCGATCAGCCAGCGACAGCTCGTAGGCCTCGCCGTTCTGGCCGCAGTCCTCGCCCTTGTCCAGCACGTAGCGGGCGGCGTTCCAGATCTTGTTGCAGAAGTTGCGGTAACCCTCGACACGGCCCATGTCGAACTTGATGTCACGGCCGGTGGAGGCCAGCGAGCAGAAGGTGAAGCGCAGGGCGTCGGTGCCGTAGCTGGCGATACCTTCGGGGAACTCGGCCTTGGTCTGCTTGGCGATCTTCTCGGCAAGCTTGGGCTGCATCATGCCGCTGGTGCGTTTTTCCAGCAGGGCGTCGAGGGTGATGCCGTCGACGATGTCCAGCGGGTCGAGCACGTTACCCTTGGACTTGGACATCTTCTGGCCCTGGCCATCACGCACCAGGCCGTGCACGTACACGGTCTTGAACGGGACCTGCGGGGTGCCGTCTTCGTTCTTGATCAGGTGCATGGTCAGCATGATCATCCGGGCGACCCAGAAGAAAATGATGTCGAAGCCGGTGACCAGCACGTCGGTGGAGTGGAACTTCTTGAGGAACTCGGTCTGTTCCGGCCAGCCCAGAGTGGAGAAGGTCCACAGGCCCGAGCTGAACCAGGTGTCGAGCACGTCGTCATCCTGGCGCAGTTGCACATCGCTGCCCAGGTTGTGCTTGGCGCGCACTTCGGCCTCGTCGCGGCCGACATAGACCTGGCCGGCCTCGTCGTACCAGGCCGGGATGCGGTGGCCCCACCACAGCTGGCGGCTGATGCACCAGTCCTGGATGTCACGCATCCAGGAGAAGTACATGTTCTCGTACTGTTTCGGCACGAACTGGATACGGCCGTCTTCCACGGCGGCAATGGCCGGTTCGGCCAGCGGCTTGGTGGATACGTACCACTGGTCGGTCAGCCACGGCTCGATGACTGTGCCGGAACGGTCGCCCTTCGGTACTTTCAGGGCGTGATCGTCGATGCTGACCAGCAGGCCCTGGGCGTCGAGGTCGGCAACGATCTGTTTGCGCGCGACGAAGCGGTCGAGGGTGGCGTACTGCGCGGGTAGGCTGGTATCGATCTGCTCGTTGACGCTGCCGTCGAGGTTGAACGCCTGGGCACTGGCCAGCACCATCGCATTCTTGTCGAAGATGTTCAGCAGCGGCAGGTTGTGGCGCTTGCCGACTTCATAGTCGTTGAAGTCGTGAGCCGGGGTGATCTTCACGCAGCCGGTGCCGAACTCGGGGTCGCAGTAGTCGTCGGCGATGATCGGGATCAGGCGGCCGACCAGCGGCAGCTTGACGAACTTGCCGATCAGCGCCTGGTAGCGCTCGTCGTTCGGGTTGACGGCCACGGCGGCGTCACCCAGCAGGGTTTCCGGACGGGTGGTGGCGACCACCAGGTAGTCCTTGCCTTCGGCGGTCTTGGCGCCGTCGGCCAGCGGGTAGCGCAGGTTCCACAGGTGGCCTTTCTCGTCGTGGTTTTCCACTTCGAGGTCGGAGATCGCCGTGTGCAGTTTGGTGTCCCAGTTGACCAGGCGCTTGCCGCGGTAGATCAGGCCGTCTTCATGCAGGCGCACGAAGGCTTCCTTGACCGCGTCCGACAGGCCGTCGTCCATGGTGAAGCGCTCGCGGCTCCAGTCCACCGAAGAGCCCAGGCGGCGGATCTGGCGGCTGATGTTGCCACCGGACTGATCCTTCCACTCCCAGACCTTCTCCAGGAACTTGTCGCGGCCCAGGTCGTGGCGGTTCTGGCCTTTGGCTTCCAGCTGGCGCTCGACGAGCATCTGGGTGGCGATACCGGCGTGGTCGGTGCCTGGCTGCCACAGGGTGTCGCGGCCCTGCATGCGGCGGAAGCGGATCAGGGCGTCCATGATCGCGTTGTTGAAGCCATGACCCATGTGCAGGCTGCCGGTGACGTTCGGCGGCGGGATCATGATGGTGTAGGACTCGCCTGCACCTTGTGGGGCGAAATAGTTCTCGGACTCCCAGGTGTTGTACCAGGAAGTTTCGATGGCGTGCGGCTGGTAGGTCTTGTCCATGCGCGGCGGGACCCTATGGCATTTGTTCAGGAAAGCCGGGAAGTATACAACGGCGAGACGGCAGGGGACACGGTGTAGTGACATTGCACCGAGTGAGGCTTTTCGCGGGTAAACCCGCTCCCACAGGTACAGTGCTGCACTCACGGACTGCGGTGTACGTGTGGGTGCGGGTTTACCCGCGAAGAAGGCGCTGAAAGGGGCAGCTTATTCGGAGCGCTTGAGCAGGCGTTCCAGGCGCGCATCCAGCCGGCGCTTGATCTCGGTCTCGATATGCGGGGTGAAGTCGTTGATCACGTCCTGCATGATCTGCGCGGCGGCGGCACGCAGTTCGGCGTCCAGGTGCAGCAGGGTGTCCTGGCGGCGGGTCTGGGCATCCTCTTCGGGGGCCGCAGCGGCTGTCGCCTGGGCGACTGGCGGTGCGCCGGCGGGCTCATCGAGCAACAGTGGAATCTGCTCAACCGTCTCGGTCAGCAGCGGCGGTTGCAGGTTGGCGTCACCCAGCAGTTCGCGAATCGATTCGAGATCGTCGAGCAGGTGGGCGGAATGGGTGAGGGAGTTCAGCTGCTTATCCATCGTCGTCAGAGTCGCTGTAAGCGGTGGTCTTGCAGAGCATAGCCCTGTTCGCGGTAGAAACGGAATCGTTCTCGGGCGGCCTGGCGGATCGCCGGTGCCTCGACGACGATTTCGGCGACTCGCTCGAACTGCTTGGCGAACCCGGGCACATCGCCGCCCAGGTTGATCAGCAGGTCACGGTGCTCGCCGGCATCGCTGCCGACGCCCAGCGCCACGCGGGCGTCCGGGTGCAGTTCGGCGTGGTCGTGGGGCACGAATGCCTCGCCCTTGAACTGCCACAGGCGCAGGTCCAGTTCGGTGCGTTGCGCCTCGTCCTGGCAGTGCAGGTAGACCCGGTGGCCGAGGCGCCAGGCCTTTTCACACAGCTTGCAGGCAAAATCCAGGCGCGCCGACAGCGAGTCGGTGGGCAGGATATAGAAGTCGACTTTGCTCATGGTTCGTATCGCCGGTCAGTGGCGCCAGCAGGCGCCACTGACCGTGCGCCATCAGGCGCCGGCGCGGTCGAGCAGGTACTGGGTCAGCAGTGGCACCGGGCGGCCCGAGGCCCCCTTGTCCTTGCCGCCGCTGATCCAGGCGGTGCCGGCGATGTCCAGGTGTGCCCAGTGGTAGGCCTTGGCGAAGCGCGACAGGAAGCAGCCGGCGGTGATGGTGCCGGCCTTGGGGCCGCCGATGTTGGCGATGTCGGCGAACGGGCTGTCCAGTTGCTCCTGGTACTCGTCGAACAGCGGCAGCTGCCAGGCGCGGTCGTCGGCGCGCTTGCCGGCGTCCAGCAACTGGCCGATCAACTCGTCGTTGTTGCCCATCAGGCCCGAGGTGTGGCTGCCCAGGGCGACGATGCAGGCGCCGGTCAGGGTGGCCAGGTCGATCACCGCCTGGGGCTTGAAGCGCTCGGCGTAGGTGAGGGTGTCGCACAGCACCAGGCGGCCTTCGGCGTCGGTGTTGAGGATCTCGACGGTCTGGCCGCTCATGGTGGTCACGATGTCGCCCGGGCGGGTGGCGCCGCCGCTCGGCATGTTCTCGGCGCACGCCAGCAGGCACACCAGGTTGATCGGCAACTGCAGTTCCAGCACGGCCTTGAGCGTGCCGAACACGCTGGCGGCGCCGCACATGTCGTACTTCATCTCGTCCATGCCGGCACCTGGCTTGAGGCTGATGCCGCCGGTGTCGAAAGTGATGCCCTTGCCGACCAGTACGTAAGGCTTGTCGGCTTTCTTGCCGCCCTGGTAGTTCATCACGATCAGACGCGGTGGTTGATCGCTGCCCTGGCCCACGGCATAGAACGCGCCCATGCCCAGGTCCTTGATCTTCTTCTCGTCCAGCACTTCGACCTTGAGGCCTTTGTGCGCCTTGCCCAGCTCCTTGGCCTGGTCGGCGAGGAAGCTTGGGTGGCAGATGTTCGGCGGCAGGTTGCCCAGGTCACGGGTGAAGGTCATGCCGCTGGCGATGGCGTTGGCGTGCTTGACGGCGCGCTCCACTTCGCTCTGGCCGGCTTTGTCGGCCAGCAGGGTGACTTTCTTCAGTGCACGCGGCTCGGCCTTCTGGCTCTTGAAACGGTCGAACACGTAGTTGCCGTCGAGCAGGGTTTCGGCCAGCAGGCGGTATTTGCCGTAGTGGCCGTCACGGGCGGTCACGGCGATATCGTCCAGGGCCAGCACCGCATCGGTACCGCCGAGGCCTTTGAGCACGCCGGCGACACTGGCGACCAGCTTGCGCCAGGCGCGGTCACCCAGCGCCTCTTCCTTGCCGCTGCCCACCAGCAGCACGCGCTCGGCCTTGAGGCCGGGCAGGCTGTGCAGCAGCAGGGTCTGGCCCGGCTTGCCGGCCAGGTCACCGCGCTTGAGCAGCGCACTGATGGCGCCGTCGGTGGCCTGGTCGACGGCCTTGGCGATATTGCCGAGCTTGCGCCCTTCACCCACCGGCACCACCAAGGTGGCGGTCTTGACGGATGCGGCGGCTACGCTTTTTACAACCAGTTCCATGTCTGGATCCCCGAATGGTCTGTGAGTGGGCGCTGTCTTTCGCAGGCGCTCGGAATACGGGGCTGGCGGCCTTTGCCGGCCAGCGGAAAAGCTGCCAGTTTGAGCCTGGCGCAACCTTCATGACAACCCCGATGTGCTCTGTCATGCGCGGCCAAGTGACAGGCGCCGTCAATCACAGGATAATGCGCGCACTTTACATGGAGGTTCGCCTTGGCGAACCGGCATTGGTCCTGGCTGTTGCGAATCGTTCGTATGGCTGTCCGCCCCTGACAACCCAGGAGTGTCTGGTTTGATCGTCTTTCGTTATCTGTCCCGCGAGGTCCTGCTGACCTTGAGCGCCGTCAGCGCCGTGCTGTTGGTGATCATCATGAGCGGGCGCTTCATCAAGTACCTGGCCCAGGCCGCCCAGGGCGTGCTCGACCCGAGCGTGCTGTTCCTGATCATGGGCTACCGCCTGCCGGGTTTCCTGCAGCTGATCCTGCCCTTGGGCCTGTTCCTCGGCATCCTGCTCGCCTATGGCCGGCTCTATCTCGAAAGCGAGATGACCGTGCTCTCGGCCACGGGCATGAGCCAGCAACGCCTGCTGGCAATGACCATGGCGCCGGCGGCGCTGGTCGCCCTGCTGGTGGCCTGGCTGAGCCTGAGCCTGGCGCCGCTCGGCGTGGCCCAGGTGCAGAAGATCATTGCCCAGCAGGATGCGCTGACCGAGTTCGACACCCTGGTGCCGGGCCGTTTCCAGACCCTGCGTGACGGCTCCCGGGTGACCTACACCGAGCAGCTGTCCGACGACCGTATAAACCTGGCCGGGGTGTTCATCTCCGAGAAGCGCTTCAACCAGGACAAGACCAAGGACCGCGCGCCTTCGGTGCTGGTTGCCGAGAAGGGCCACCAGGAAGTGCAGGCCGACGGCAACCGCTACCTGGTGCTGGAGAACGGCTACCGCTATGACGGCAACCCCGGCCAGGCCGACTACCGTGCGATCAAGTACGACACCTACGGTGTGCTGCTGCCCAAGCCGGAAGTCGCCGAAGACGTGACCGAGCGTGAAGCGATCCCCACCTCCCAGTTGCTCGGCCAGAACGGTACGCGTGAGCGCGCCGAACTGCAGTGGCGGCTGTCGCTGCCGCTGCTGGTGTTCGTCGTGACCCTGCTGGCGGTACCGCTGTCCCGCGTCAACCCACGCCAGGGCCGCTTCCTCAAGCTGCTGCCGGCGATTCTTCTGTACATGGCCTATCTGACGATGCTGATTTCCGTGCGTGGCGCCCTTGAGAAGGGCAAGTTGCCCATTTCACTGGGTATCTGGTGGGTCCATGGCCTGTTCCTGCTCATCGGCCTGGGGCTGATGTACTGGGAGCCGCTGCGCCTCAAGCGCGCCGCGCGCCGTGCGGAGGTGGCCCGTGGTTAAACTGGATCGCTACATCGGCCAGAGCGTGCTGCTGGCCATTCTTGCCGTGCTGGGCATCATCCTCGGCCTGGCTTCGCTGTTCGCCTTCATCGATGAGATGAGCGACCTGAGCGACACCTACACCGTGCTGGACGCCAGCAGCTACGTGCTGCTGACCGCGCCGCGCCGGCTCTACGACATGTTGCCGATGGCGGCGCTGATCGGCTGCCTGATCGGCCTGGGCAGCCTGGCCAGCAGCAGCGAACTGACCATCATGCGTGCCGCCGGTGTATCCATTGGCCGCATCGTCTGGGCGGTGATGAAGCCCATGCTGGTGCTGATGCTGGTGGGCGTGCTGATCGGCGAATACGTCGCCCCCGCTACCGAGAACAAGGCCCAGGCCGACCGCTCGCTGGCCCAGGGTGGTGGTGAGGCGCAAAGCTCCAAGCGCGGCATGTGGCATCGCCAGGGCGAAGAGTTCGTGCACATCAACTCGGTGCAGCCCAACGGCCTGCTGCTGGGTGTCACCCGTTACCGCTTCGACGACCAGCGCAAGATCCTCACCTCGAGCTTTGCGCGCAAGGCCCAGTACAGCGACAACCGCTGGATGCTGAGCGATGTGAGCACCACTTATTTCCGTGGCGATCACACCGAAGTGGTGAAGAACGCCCAGGAACCGTGGGATGTCTCGGTCACCCCCGAGCTGCTCAACACCGTGGTGCTGGCGCCGGAGTCGCTGTCGATCACTGGCCTGTGGGACTACATCCACTACCTTTCCGACCAGGGCCTGAACAATGCCCGTTACTGGCTGGCCTTCTGGACCAAGGTGCTGCAACCGGCGGTGACGGCAGCGCTGGTGCTGATGGCGATCTCCTTCATCTTCGGGCCGCTGCGTTCGGTCACTCTCGGCCAGCGCGTGTTCACCGGTGTGCTGGTGGGCTTCGTGTTCCGCATCGCCGGCGACCTGCTTGGCCCGTCGAGCCAGGTGTTCGGCTTCCCGCCGCTGCTGGCGGTACTGATCCCGGCCGGGATCTGTGCGCTGGCGGGTGTGTGGATGTTGCGTCGGGCCGGTTGATGGCGTGACAGCAATAAAAAAGCCGACCCTTGGGTCGGCTTTTTCATTGCTGCTCTGTGTGGAGTGTGGGAGCGGCGGTTCGTGGGAGCGGGCTTGCCCCGCGATGGCCTTCGAAACGCCATCGCGGGGCAAGCC
>NZ_JBDJLM010000122.1:0-8040 GCF_039673365.1 Pseudomonas sp. TWI923
GGAGCAGAGCCTGGGTACAGACTAAACGGGCTTGCACGTCCGCTGTTGGAGCGGCCTTGTGCCGCGAAAGGGCTGCAGAGCAGCCCCGGCGATTTCTGCTTTCACGCTGAAATCCTGGGGCCGCGCTGCGGCCCTTTCGCGGCACAAGGCCGCTCCTACAGGCGAGGCGTGTCTCAGGCCGAGAACCCACCATCGGCGGTCAAGCTGGCGCCGGTGATGTAGCCCGCCTCCGGCCCTGCCAGATAGGCCACGAAGCTGGCGATCTCCTCCACATGCCCATACCGCCCGATGGCCATCAGCGGGATCAGGCTGTCGGCGAACTCGCCGCTGGCCGGGTTCATGTCGGTGTCCACCGGCCCTGGCTGCACGTTGTTCACCGTGATGCCCTGGGGCCCCAGGTCACGGGCCAGGCCTTTGGTCAGGCCGACCAGCGCCGACTTGCTCATGGCATACGGCGCGCCGCCGGCAAATGGCATGCGCTCGGCATTGGTGCTGCCGATGTTGATGACCCGCCCACCCTGGCCCATGTGTTTCGCGGCGGCCTGGGTGGCGACGAACACGCTGCGCACATTGACCGCCAGGATGCGGTCGAAATCGGCCAGGTCGAACTCGGCTACCGGCGCCACCGCCAGCACGCCGGCATTGTTGACCAGGATATCGAGCCCGCCGAAGGCCTTGACCGTGTCGGCCACGGCCTGCCGCACGGCGGCGGCCTCGGCGCTGTCGGCACGCAGGGCCAGGGCCTGGCCGCCGGCTTTAGTGATCTCGCCGGCCAGGGCTTCGGCGGTGGCGGCGGAGCTGACATAGGTGAAGGCCACCTTGGCGCCGTCGCGGGCCAGGCGGCGGACGATGGCCGCGCCGATGCCACGGGAACCGCCCTGGACCAGGGCCACTTTGCCGCTCAGGGGAAGTGCTTGGGACATGCTGATCTCCAGTATTCAAGCAAGGCAGGTTGCCTTGGATGGGCGCAGTATCGACCGATGATTACCCACTGATAAGATGGTAATCACGATCATCTGAGTAAACCGTTGGTTGAGAATCCAAACCATGGAATCGTTCAGTCACCTTGAGTGCTTTGTTCGCAGCGCTGAAGTAGGCAGCTTTGCCGAAGCCGCCCGGCGCCTGTCGCTGACCCCGGCGGCGGTCGGCAAGAACGTCGCCCAACTGGAAGCGCGCCTGGGCGTGCGGTTGTTCCAGCGTAGTACCCGCAAGCTGACCCTGACCGAGGCGGGGCAACGATTTCTGGGGGAAGTCAGCGACAGCTTGCGCACCATCCAGTACGCCATGGCCAACCTGGCCAGTGCCGAGGGCCAGCCGGCGGGTGTGCTGCGGGTGAGCATGGGCACGGTATTCGGGCGGCTGTACGTGCTGCCGTTGCTAGGGGAGTTCTTGCGGCGTTACCCGGCGATCACCCCGGACTGGCATTTCGACAACCGCCAGGTCGACCTGATCGGGCAGGGCTTCGATGCCGCCATCGGCGGTGGTTTCGAGCTGCCGCTGGGGGTGGTGGCGCGCAAACTGACCCCTGCGCACCGGGTGCTGGTGGCGGCGCCGGCGTACCTGCTGCGGCACCCGCCGATCGAGCATCCCAGTGCGTTGGCACAGCATGAAGGCATCCTGATCCGTTCGCCGCAGACCGGTCGCGTGCGTGCCTGGCCGCTGACCAGCCGTTGGCAGGAGCAGTGCCCGCTGCAATTGCCGCAGAGCATGACCATGAGCGACTCAGATGCCGCCTGCGCGGTGGCCGGGCAGGGGCTGGGGATTGCCCTGGTGAGTTTGCCGTTTGCCTTGCCGTACCTGACCGAGGGCAAGCTGCAGCGCGTGCTCCCGGACTGGTACGTGGACGATGGCAACATCAGCCTGTATTACGCCGAACACAAGCTGTTGCCGGGCAAGACCCGGGCGTTCATCGATTTTGTGGTGGAGCAGTTTGCCGAACAGGGGTTGGCGGGGCGGTTCAACGCGTTGCAATGACCATCGCGGCACTTTGTGGGAGCCGGCTTGCCGGCGATGCAGGCGCCGCAGTCTCGGGCACCGGCTTCGCCGGTGATCGCCGGCAAGCCGGCTCCCACAGGTTCGGCGCAGCTTGCAAGAGCGTGTGGAGGCAGGCTTGCACCATTGATTACACGACAGCGACGATGTACTGCACCTGCACGATGCCATTCACCACCAGGCTAACCTCGTCATCCAGCTTCTTGCCCAGCAGCTGCTGCCCCAGCGGCGCACGCGGAGTGATCACCGTCACCAGTGCATCACCTTCGCCAATCTTCAGCCCGGCCCCCTCCGGCCCGAGGAACAGCAGGCGCTGGCGACCGTCTTCATCTTCCAGCGTCACCAGGCAGCCGATCTGAATGCCCCGCGCCGGGTCATAGTCGCGCAGCACCAGTTGCTGATAGGTCAGCAGCGCTTGGCGGATCTCGGCGGTGCGCCGGGCCTGGCCAGTGGCGAGATAGGATGCCTCCAGCCCCAGGGTGTCGTACTTGTTCTCGGCGATGTTCTCTTCGGCGGTGGCCGTTTCATAGGCGGTCTGGGCCGCCTGGCGCAGCACTTCCATGTCGTGCTCGAGGGTGGCGATGATGTGCTGCAGCAGGCTGGTCTTGTTCATCTCAGTAGCAGAACTCCAGCACGTTGGCCTGGCTCTTGTCGGTCGGCGCGGTGCGGTTCTGCTGCAGCCAGAACTGGCACTTGGGGTTGTTCAGGTTGCGCGGGCTGCCCTGCGCGGTTTCGGCCGCCTGTTGCAATTGCTGCTGGTGCAGGATGTCCTTGTAGCGTTCGAACATCTGCGCCTGGGCATCTTCCGGTTGCGCGGGCGCGCTGTCGGGCGCCGGCTGGACGATGGCCGGGGCGACCGCCTGGGCCACCGGCTGTACCTGTTCCGGCCACAGGCGCAGCGCCAGCCACAGGCTCAGGGCGATGGCGACGGCTCCCAGCCATAGGCCGAAGGCGACACACAGGATCAGTTGCACGGGTTTAAGGGTGATCTTCAGTTCGCGGGAGCGGGGCATGGCGGCCTCCTGGCAGGGCGGATCGATGGCGGCATTGTCGCATGGCGTGGCAGGTTTTTTTAGCGCGGCGCTTTTGTCGGCGCGCATTTGTGCGCAGAATCCGCGGTCTTTTTTGCAGGTAACGGTACGTGGCGATGAAAACCACCTGGGACATCTTCTGCACGGTCGTCGACAACTATGGCGACATCGGCGTGACCTGGCGCCTGGCCCGCCAGCTGGTGGCCGAGCATGGGCTGGGCGTGCGCCTGTGGGTGGATGACCTGCAGTCCTTCGCACGCCTGTGTCCGGCGCTGGACTGCAATGCCGACCAGCAATGGCAGGAGGGCGTCGAGGTGCGCCGCTGGGCCGCCGAATGGCAGGGCGCAGCCCCTGCACAGGTGGTGATCGGGGCCTTTGCCTGCCAGTTGCCGGCGGCGTTCGTCGAGGCCATGGCCCGGCTGCCCAAGCCACCCTTGTGGCTGAACCTGGACTACCTCAGTGCCGAGGACTGGGTCGAGGGTTGCCATGGGTTGCCCTCGCCGCAGGCCAACGGGCTGCGCAAGATCTTCTTCTTCCCGGGCTTCACTGATAAAACCGGTGGCCTGCTGCGCGAGCGCTCATTGTTGCCACGCCGCGAAGCGTTCGAGCGCGCAAGCTTCCTCGCCGAGTTAGGCGTTGTGCCCGAGGACGGCGCGCGGCTGATTTCGCTGTTCGCCTACGAGAACCCGCAGTTGTGCAACTGGCTCGATGCGCTGGCGGCCGATGCGCAGCCGGTTCACCTGCTGGTGCCGCAGGGGCGCATCCTGGGTGACCTGGGCCGCTGGCTGGGCGAGTCCGAACTGCCAGTGGGGGCCTTGCATCGGCGCGGCGCCCTGACCGTGCAGGTGCTGCCGTTCGTCAGCCAGGACGATTACGACAGGCTGCTGTGGAGCTGCGACTTCAACGCCGTGCGTGGCGAGGATTCGTTCGTGCGCGCGCAATGGGCCGGCGCGCCGATGCTGTGGCATATCTACGTTCAGGAAGAGAACGCCCACTGGGAAAAACTCGAAGCCTTCCTGGCCATTTACCGTCGCGGGCTGTCGGACGCCGCAGGCCTGGCGCTGACCGCGATGTGGCGTGCCTGGAACATGGATCAGCCGATGGGGCAGGCCTGGCAAAGGCTGCAGCCGCACTGGGCTGAGTTGTGCGCGCATGCCCGCCAGTGGCGCGCTGAGCAGGCCGCTCAGCCGGACCTTGCCACGAGACTGGTACAGTTTTACCGAAATTCGCTATGATACGCGGCCTCGATTTTTATAAATCCATCCAGATTCGGATACTTCGTAATGAAAACTGGTAAAGAGCTGAAACCCGGTACCGTACTGCGGATCGATAACGACCCGTGGCTGGTTCAGAAAGCTGAGTTCACCAAGTCGGGCCGTAACAGCGCGATCATGAAGACCAAGCTGAAGAACCTGCTGACCGGCTACAAGACCGAAACCGTATACGGTGCGGACGACAAGCTGGACGACGTGATCCTGGATCGCAAAGAAGCGACCCTGTCGTTCATCAGCGGTGACTCGTACACCTTCATGGACACCACCGACTACACCATGTACGAGCTGAACGCCGAGGACATCGAAGCTGTTCTGCCGTACATCGAAGAAGGCATGCAAGACGTCTGCGAAGCCGTGTTCTTCGAAGGCCGCCTGGTATCGGTAGAACTGCCGACCACCATCAGCCGTCAGGTTGTCTACACCGAGAACGCCGCACGTGGCGACACCTCGGGCAAGGTCATGAAGCCTGCCAAGCTGAAGAACGGTACCGAGATCTCGGTTGCCGACTTCATCCAGATCGACGAGTGGATCGACATCGACACTCGCGACAACAGCTTCAAGGGCCGTTCCAAGAAGTAATCCTTCTTGCGATGAGCACGAAAAACCCGCCCCCGGCGGGTTTATTTGGTGCCTGATAAACCCGGGGGGGAATGCCCGCCCCCACGTCAGTATGCGCCCCGCGTGGGAGCGGGCTTGCCCCGCGATCATTTTGTTATACGGTCACATGCAACCGCACATCTACATTGCCGCGGGTTGCGTTGGAGTAAGGGCAGACCTTGTGCGCCTTCTCCACCAGCCCTTCGGCATCGGCCTGGGCCAGGCCCGGCAGGTTGATGTGCAGGTCGATGTCCAGGCCGAAGCCACCGGGAATCTGCCCGATACCCACCTTGGCGGTGATCGAGGCATCGGCTGGCAGGGCTTTTTTCTCCTGGCCAGCGACGAACTTCAGTGCGCCGATGAAGCAGGCCGAGTAGCCGGCGGCAAACATCTGCTCGGGGTTGGTGCCGTCACCGCCAGCGCCGCCCAGCTCTTTAGGGGTGCTCAGCTTGACTTCCAGCTTGCCGTCGCTGGAGCGGGATTTACCGTCGCGGCCGCCAGTGGAAGTGGCTTCTGCGATGTACAGCGGAGTGACCTTTTGCATCTTGAGCCTCGTTCATATGCTGTGCGCCCGTTGATGGAAGGGGCGCTGGGTGGGTACGGGATAAAACTTAGCGCGCAATTAGTTTGCGCGCAAGTTAAATGTTCGGCCACTCGTCCGAACGGCCACCACCCAGCATAGCCGTCAGAGGTTTTTTTGCAGGTTCGCGCGTAGTTCGATCAGTTCTGCCTGCAGCTTGGCCAGTTGCTCGACTGTGCGGCCGCTGGCCTTGAGGATGCAGTGCGGCACGTCCCGGGCTTGCTGTTGCAGGGCGCGGCCCTTGTCGGTCAGTTGCACCAGCACCACCCGTTCGTCTTCGCGGCTGCGGGTACGCTTGAGCAGCCCTTCGCTTTCCAGGCGCTTGAGCAGCGGGGTGAGCGAGCCGGGGTCGGTGAGCAGGTGCTGGCTGATCTCGCCCACGGTCAGGCCGTCCTGCTCCCACAGTACCAGCATGGCCAGGTACTGCGGGTAGGTCAGGCCCAGCGCCTGCAGCAGGGGCTTGTAGACCTTGGTCATCAGCAGCGACGTCGAATGCAGGGCGAAGCAGACCTGGTTGTCCAGCAGCAGCTCGTCGCAGGGGGCTTGGGGGTTGGCGTTCATGCAGGTCCTTGAAATCGGTGTAGGGGAAAATCTAGCACGCTGAAGGTTAGCGCGCTCATTGCCAGCGCAGCTCGCTGCGTAAGGCCAGGTCCCAGGGGGGCACCGGGCTGAAGCGGCTCTTGAGGAATTCGAGCAGCAAGCGGCTGCGAGAGTTCGTTTCATGTTCCAGGCGCAGCGCATAGATGCCACTGCTCTCCGGCGCGGGCAGGCCGTTGTCGCAGAACAGTGGCAGCAGTTCGCCGCGCAGCAGGTAGTCGCTGATCAGCCAGGTGGGCAGGTGGGCGATGCCCAGGCCGGCCAGTGCGCCGAACAACAAGGTTTCGGCATTGTTGGCGGTCATGCGCATGCGCGTGGGCCGGTACAGGCGTGCCTGGCCATCGACCGTGAAGCGCCAGGCGAACGGCGGCGCCAGGCCGTCCCAGTCGAGGCCGTCATGCCCGGGCAGCTCGCTGGGGCAGGCGGGCATGCCACGGCTGGCCAGGTAGCCGGGGCTTGCGCAGGCGATACGCACCATGTAGGCCAGGGGCGTGGCCACCAGGCGGGTGTCGGCCAGGGGGCCGGCGCGCAGCACCAGGTCGACTTCGCCCAGGTGGCTGCCGTGCAGGTCGACGAAACTGTCGATCAGGCGTAACTGCACGTCCAGCCCGGGGTAGGCCACCAGGAAGTCGGCAATGGCCGGTGCCAGGTGGCGGCGACCGAAGGCCGCCGGGGCATCGATGCGAATCAAGCCCTCAGGGGCGTTGCTCAGCGACACCGCCTCGGCCCGTGCCAGGCGCAACTCTTCGATGATGCGCCGGGCCCGTTCGGCGAAGGCGTTACCGGCGGGCGTGGGGCGCACGGCATGGGTACTGCGGGCGAACATGCGGCTGCCGACGGCGCTTTCCAGGTTGTCGATGCGCCGCGCCACGGCCGAGGGGGTCAGTGGGTGGCGGCGAGCGGCGGCAGAAAAACTGCCGGTTTCCAGTACGTCGAGGAACAGGCTCAGTTGTTCGGTGAGGATGTCGGGGCTCATGGCAGGTCTGCTTGTGCGTAAGGCGCATAGCCATTGTGCGCTGCTGTGCGTTTCCCCGCCAGCCGCGACTGGGTAGCATGCAGCCATTGTTCAGGAGCAGGCGGATGAGGCGCTGATGATCGAGTGGTTGATGTATATCGTGTTGGGCGCCGCGCTAGGCACCATGGGTGGGTTGTTCGGCATCGGTGGCGGGCTGATCGCCATCCCTGCGCTGGGTGTGCTGTTCGGCCTTGACCAGCAGTTGGCTCAGGGCACCGCGCTGGTGATGGTGGTGCCGAACGTGCTGCTGGCGCTGTGGCGCTACCACCAGCGCAACCGCATCGAGCTGCGCCATGCCGTGCCTTTGTCGCTGTGCAGCTTCCTCTTCGCCTGGCTGGGCTCGATCTGGGCGGTGGGCATTGATGCCCAGTCGATGCGCCTGGGCTTCGTCGGCTTCCTGGTGGCGCTGGCGGTGTGGAACGTGGCGCGGATGTTCCTGCGGGTAAGGCCGCCGAGCAGCGAGTTGCGTTACCCCTGGCCGTGGTTGGGTGTGCTGGGCAGCTTCGCTGGGACCATGGGCGGGCTGTTCGGTGTGGGTGGGGCCGTGGTGGCCACGCCGATATTGACCAGCGTGTTCGGTACCACCCAGGTGGTGGCCCAGGGCTTGTCGCTGGCGCTGGCGGCGCCGAGTACCACGGTGACCTTGCTGACCTATGGGTTGCATCAGAGCGTGGACTGGAGTGTCGGTATCCCGTTGGCGGTGGGCGGCCTGCTCAGCATCAGTTGGGGTGTGAAATTGGCCCATGCGTTGCCGGAGAAGGTACTGCGCACGCTGTTCTGTGTGTTCCTGGTGGTGTGTGCGGTGATGCTTGGGTTCGAGCTTTGATCGCAGGGGGCTGTTGCACGACTGTTGTAGGAGCGGCCGTGCGGGGGCGCGGGACCGGCCGTAAAGGGCTGCGCAGCCGCCCCGGCAATCTATGTGATAACGCAAATCCTGGGGCCGCTACGCGGCCC
>NZ_JBDJLM010000123.1:0-8019 GCF_039673365.1 Pseudomonas sp. TWI923
GGTGAAGATGGCGCGATCTCTGTGGGAGCCGGCTTGCCGGCGATTGGGCTGCAGGGCAGCCCCATGGCTATAATGGCCGCCCAATTTCCCGGATGTCCCCATGACCCTCGCCACCACCCTCGCAGCCTGCGACATGCTGCTGATCGACGGCCTGCACGCCTTCGACTTCACCTTCGACGAAACCGGCCTTGTGATCGAGTGCATGGACGGTCGCCAGCTGCGCCGCTGGACCTTCACCCCCGAGCAAGTCGCCGCCGCCACTGGCGCGGGCGACGACTGGCGGCTGGCCTCTGCCGAGGGCGAGCATCGTCTAGTCTGTATGAGTGCTTTCAGAGCCCCGGATGAAGAAGACGATGAATCGGACGTGGACGAGCCTGCTGACCGCTAGCCTGATGACCCTTGCAATCAATGCCCACGCCGCCACCTTGCTGGTGGGCAGCTACACCGATGGCCCCAGCCCCAGCCTGGGTATCTACCGTTACGGGTTTGACGAGCGCAACGGCCACATCGACGCCAAGCCCCAGCAGGTGGTCAAGGCGGTCAGCCCGTCATGGCTGGTGCTGTCCGCCGACCAGCGCCTGCTGTTCGCCGTCAACGAGACTGCCCAAGGCCATGCCAGCAGCTTTTCGCTGAGCCGCAAGGGCGAGATCAAACCGCTGAACCAGGTACCCAGCCAGGGCGACGAGCCGACCCACGCCAGCCTCAGCCACGACCAGCGCTACCTGTTTGTTGCCAACTACGCCGTCGCCCCCGACCCCGGCGGCAGCCTGGTGGTGATCCCGGTGGCGAAGGACGGCAAGCTCAAAGCGGTGGTGCAACAGGCACGGCATGCGCCGAGCAAGGTCAACCCCGAGCGCCAGGCCGGTGCCCATGTGCATTCGCTGGTGCTGTCGCCCGATGGTCGCCACCTGTACGCCTGCGACCTGGGCGCGGACAAGGTGTTCATCTACCGCTACGACGGCGCCAGCCCCGAACACCCGCTGAGCCCGGCGATCCCGCCAGCGGTCGACCTGCCGCCGGGCAGCGGGCCGGGGCATCTGCTGTTCGATGCCAAGGGCAAGCACGCCTACCTGACCCTGGAAATGAGCGCCGAAGTGGTGGTTTTCGATGCCCAGGATGGCGCGCTCACCGAGCGCCAGCGCTTGCCGCTGACCGACCTCAAGGACCCCGCCGCCAAAGCCGCCGGCGGGCTGCACCTGTCGGCGGACGGCCGTTTCCTTTACGTCAGCAACCGTGGCACGGCCAATGAGATCGTGGTGTATGCGGTGGGCAAGGACGACGGCCAGCTGACCCTGCTGCAGCGCCGTTCGGTGGAGGGCGATCATCCCCGGGAGTTCACCCTCGACCCCAGTGGCGACTTCCTGCTGGTAGCCAACCAGAAGAGCAACCAGATCGTGGTCATGCACCGCGATCCGCGCAAGGGCACCCTGGGCCAGACCGTACAGAAGTTCGACCAGCCGGCGCCGTCGGACCTCAAGTTCCTCGAGTGATAAGTCTTGCTTGTGGGGGCAACTGTCTTGCTCGCCATTCAAACAGCTGCGCGATTCCTGTGGGAGCGGGTTTACCCGCGAACACGGGCAAAGCCCGTGCCAGGCACCTAGGTTCATCTTCGCGGGTAAATCGCAGCAGCGAACCGCCGCTCCCACAGGCAGAGTGCAGGGCGAGGCAATTATCGATTGCCGTGATATTTGCTACTGCCGCAATGAATTTCAGACAGCGGCTGCATCGGCGTAAGTTTTGACCCAAGGCCCCGATGGGCCAACGTCAAACCACCGAAGTCGAGGTCCGCCAACATGAACTTCAATCTCTTCTCGCTCATCGCCGCTTCCGCCATCTCCGCCTCGGTCGTGCTGCCAGCACACGCGCAGGCCGAACACAGCGGCAAGCCATCCACTACCCACAGCTACACCGACAAATACCTGCAACAGAGCGCGCATTTCCACGCCGCCCTGAGCAAGCACTCCAATTGAGTGTGTAAAGCCATTGGTAATAGCACAACGCCATGTGATTTAATTTGACGCTAAATTCTTGACTCTCCAAGGGGCAGAGCATGATGTGGCGTATCACGGCGGTAGTGCTGTTGCTGATGTCGGCGCCGATCCTGGCGCTGTGAGCTGCAAGCTCAGAGTTTCAAGCTACAAGACAAAGCAGAGTCAGCCGCTCGACTTGGCGCTTGAGGCTCGTAACTTGAAGCTGCTTCACCTGGCCATGATGGCCTTGAACAGGTCCGATTCCAGCAGGCCCTGCAACCAGCTCCGCACCCGCGGATAAGCCGCCTCGGCGAACCACTCAGGTTCGACCCCGGCAAACTGGCGCATCAAGGGCAGCAAAGCGGCGTCGGCCAGGCTCGGGTGGTCGGCCAGCAGGTAAGGCCTGGCTTCGAGCAGGCTTTCCAGCTCCACCAGCCACGCTTCGGCCTGTTGCCGGTAATGCTCTCGGGAATGCTCGGGGTAGCGCTCGGCATATTTGTACAGGTTCACCTGGGCCTTGAACGTGCTGTCGTTACGCGCGATCAGCGCATCGGCCCGTTGTGCCGCCGCTGGGTCGGCCAGCAGGCGCCAGTCCTCGGGGTCATGCCGGGCAAGGGCCCAGCGCATGATATCCAGGCTCTCTTCCAGCACCCCATCCCCGGTATCAAGCACTGGCACCGTGCCTTTGGGCGACAGTGCCAGCAGCTCGGCCGGCTTGTTCTTCATCGCCACCTCGACAATCGCCACTGGGCACTGCGCATAGCGCAGGGCCAGGCGCGCACGCATGGCCCAAGGGCAGCGGCGGAACGAGTAAAGGATCACCCGCTCACCTCGACATCGCTCAGGCCGTTGCCTTGGCGGCGCACCTGGATCTGTACCGGGATGCGCTCGTGCATTTCCTGTACGTGGGAGATCACCGCCACCTTGCGGCCCTGGGCCTGCAGGCCGTCGAGGGCATCCATGGCCAGTTGCAGCGACTCGGGGTCGAGGCTGCCGAAGCCCTCGTCGATGAACAGCGATTCGATGCGCAAGGTGCTGGAAGCCATCGAGGCCAGGCCCAGTGCCAGTGCCAGAGAGACCAGGAAGGTTTCGCCGCCCGACAGCGAATGCACCGAACGCAGTTCGTCGCCCATCTCGGTGTCCAGCACCAGCAGGCCCAGGGCACTGCCGCCGCGCTTGAGGCGATAGCGCCGGGCCAGCTGGCGTAGTTGGCTGTTGGCGTGATGCAGCAGCAGGTCGAGGTTGTAGCCCTGGGCGATCTTGCGGAACACATCGCCCGAGGCGGAGCCGATCAGGGCGCTCAGGCGTGCCCAGCGTTGCCACTGCTGATAGGCCTGGTCGATCTGTTCGGCCAGGGCCTGGTGTGCCTGCTGGCGGCGTTGATCGTCAGCCTGTTGCGCGCGCAGTTCGGCGCATTGCTGCTCCTGGGCGACCAACTGCTGTTGCAGCTCGGCGAGGCTCTGCTCCAGCGCTTCGACCGGCAGTTCGCCATGGGCTTGGGCAGCATGTTGCTGCAGGCGCTGCTCGCGCTCCTGCAACAGCACCCGGCCTTGCTCGATGGCTTTTTCCGCCGCCTGCAACTGTTGGCGCAGCTCACCGAGCTGGGCGTCGTCGATGGCCAGCAGGCGGTCGAGGCCGGCGTCGTCCAGTTCCGGGTGGCTGCTGCGCCATTGGGCGATTGCGCCCTGCAACTGCTGGTGCTCGTGCTCAAGGGCCTGCTGGCGCTGGCTGTTGGCGTTGAGTTCAGCGGCCAATTGCACGCCCTGGGTACGCAATGCCTGCAAGCGTTGGGCAGTGTCGGCGTCGGCGGCGCGAGCCTGTTCCAGCTGTGCTTCCATATGCTGCTGCCAGGCTTCGGCGCTGGCCTGCTCGCCGAGCAGCTCGCCGAGGGTGGCCTGGGCCTGCTGGCGCTGTTCGTCCAGGGCGGCGATTTTCTGCAGCAGTTGCTGCTGATTGTGCTGCCGGGCCTGTTGCTGGTCGCGCAGCTTGTCCAGCTGCTGCTGGCGGGCCTGTTGTTCTTCCTGTTCGTCCTTGCGCTGGTCGAGTTGCTGGCGGCGCAGGGCAATCTGCTGGTCAAGACCGAGGAAGGCCTGGGCCGGGTCGTCGCGCAGGGCCTGGAGAATGTCCTGGGGCAGCACGCTGGCCAGGTCGTTCAGGCCCTGCTCCAATTGCTGCTGGTCGGCAGCCAGGGCTTGGTGTTGCTGGTCGAGGTGGCGCTGGGCCTGCTGCTGGGCCTCGCTGGCAGCCTGTAGCTGCTGGGTGAGGCGAGCGGCGTCCTTTTGCAAGGCGAGCAGGGCGCCCTGGCGTTTCTCGTCGCGGTCGATCTCGTCGCCCAGGCGGCGCAACTGGCCGTCGAGCCAGGCGCTGCGAGCCTTGTCGTCCTGGGGCGCGAGCGCCGGCCACAGGGCATGGGCCTGAACCTGCTCGAGCAACGGCTGTAGCTGTTCGCCCAGCTTGAGCTGTTGCTGCTGATAATCCTTGAGCTGGGCGTTGACCACGCCCAACTCGGTACGCAGCTCCACCAGCCTGGCGTTGAGGTGTTCGACCTGTTTCTGCGCTGCCTCCTCCTCGGCCTGGTCGTGGCGGCCCAGGCTGTGCAGCAAGGCTTCTGGCTGATGGAACGGGTGCTCGGCGCTGCCGCATACCGGGCACGGCTCGCCATCGCGCAGCTGGGCGCGCAGTTCTTCGACGCTGGTGTTGCGCGCCAGGCGCTGGCGATCAAGCAACTGGCGGGTCAGTGTCAGGGCCTGCTCGGCGCTTTCCAGCTCGCTCTTGGCCGCGGTGCCTGCGCCGATCAGTTGCTGGCGCTGCTGCATGGCCTGCTGCTGGCGGTCACGCAGAGCGTCTATCGCCTGGCGCAGTTCCAGTTCACGGCCATGCAGGCGGGCAAGTTCCTCGACGGCGCGCTGCTGCTTGCGGTTGTCCTGGAGCATGCCGCCGAGCAGGTCGATCTGCTCGGCCAGGGCATGGGGTTCGGCCCCGGCTTCGCGGAACAGCATCTCGAAGTTGTCGCGCTGGGCTTGCAGCTGGGCATTGGCCTGGCTCACCTGGGCCTGCAGGCCTGGCAACTCCTCGCGGCCCTTGGCCAGCCGGCCGCCGATCAGCATCACTTGCTTCAATTGCGGCAGATAGGCCTGCCAGGCGTTGGCCAGGCTACCCAGGTGTTCACTGTCGGCCAATGCCGCATCGATCTGCGCCAGTTGCTGCTGGCTGCGCAGCTGGTTTTCTTGCAACTGCTGCAGGTGTTGCTCAGCGTCGCTGACTTCCTGCGCAGCCTGCTGGCAGGCTGCGCGTTGTTCGCCCAGTTCTTTGTCGAGGCGGGCCAGGTCGCCTTGGGCGGCGAATGCCTGGCGCAGGCGCGGGGCGTTATCGCTGTGCTGGGCCTGATGCTGGGCCAGGGCCTGGCGCGCCGTTTCCAGTGCCTGCTCGAGTTCGCTGGTGCGGCTATGCAGTTCGCCTTGTTGGCTCTGCTGTTCGGCAATCGCCACGGCCAGCGGCGCCAATTGCCCGGCCAGATCCTGCTGGCGATGGAACTGGTGCCGCTGCGGCGCAAGGCGTTCCAGGCGCTGCAGGTCGAGGCGTGGTTCGGCCAATTGCTGCCAATTGTGCTCGGCGGCTTGCAAGGCTGCATGGGCTTCGCCGTGCTGGGCTTGCAGCTGGCGTTGTTCGTCGAACCAGACGCGCTGCTGTTCCAGCTGGCGCTGCCGGGCCTGGTCTGCCTTGAACTGCTGCTGGGCCTGGTCCAGTTGCTGGTCGAGCAGGGCGCGGGCGTCGCTTGCCATCGGCAGCAGGTGCTCGGCCTGCTTCTTCAGGTCGTTGTGGCGTTCGCCGGTTTCCCGCGCCTTGCTGAAGGCGCGCTGGCCGAGGCGGGTGTAGATCGCCGTGTTGGTGAGCTTTTCCAGCAGCTCGCTGCGCTCTTTGTCGTCGGCCTTGAGGAAGGCGCCGAACTCGCTCTGGGCCAGCATTACCGCGCGGGTGAACTGTTCGAAGTTCAGCCCCAGGCGCGCTTCGATCAGTTGCTTGTATTCATTCTTGCCACTGCCAAGCAGCTGTTCGCTGTCCAGGTCGTACAGGCTCTGGCGGCTGTTCTGCAGCTTGCCATTGGCTTTCTCGCGGGCGCGGTTGGCTTCCCAGCGGGCGCGGTAGCGGCTGCCGTCGATGCCGACGAAGTCGACCTCGGCAAAACCGCTGCCGGTGCCGCGGCGCAGCAGGTTGCGCGGGTCCGAGGTGGGAATGTCGCCGTCGGCGTCGGGCACCTTGGCTTCCCGGGCAATGTCGTTCAGCCGCGGCACAGTGCCGAACAAGGCCAGGCACAGGGCATCGAGCAGGGTGCTCTTGCCGGCGCCGGTGGGCCCGGTGATGGCGAACAGGCCGGCGCTGGCCAGGGGCTCTGCGGTGAAATCGATGTCGATCGGCCCGGCCAGCGAGGCGAGGTTCTTCAGGCGGATGGCAAGAATCTTCATGGCTGCTCCTCTTCGTGCAGGACGTCCTGCAGCAGCTCGGCAAAATCGGCCAGGGCCTGCTCGTCGGCGGGGTTGCCGTAGGCCTGCTGCCAGGCACGGCCGAACAGGTCCTGCGGGGTCATCTGGGCCAATTCAACGAAGGCGAGTTCGTCGTCTTCCTGGCGGCCCGCGCCTGCGTACTCGGCGCTGATGCGCACCAGGCGCACCGCCTTGCCCTGCAGGGCAACCTCGATCTGCTGGCGCAGGTCGGGCTGCGGCTCGTCCAGCACTACCCGAACTTCGAGCCATGGCTGGCGGTTGGGGTCTTCGAGCAGGTCGATCACTGGCAGTTCGCCGAGCTGCACCAGCAGCTCGCCCAGCGGGGCCGGGCCGACCCGCTGCAGGGCCACCGCCCGCGGGACCAGGCGTGGTTCGACGCTGACCAGTTCGCTGCCGTCGAGCTCCACTTCCAGCACCTGGTGCGGGTAGTTGATCTCGGCGAACGACAGCGGGATCGGCGCGCCGCTGTAGCGGATGCGGTTCTCGCGGTTGACCTTCTGCGGCTTGTGCAGGTGGCCAAGGGCAACGTAGCCGATGGCCTTGTCGAACAGCCGCGCCGGCAGGGCTTCGGCATTGCCGATGATCAGGCTGCGTTCGGAGTCTTCCGAGATGCTGCCGCCGGCCATGTGCGCATGGCTGATGGCGACCAGCGCCTGGTCCTTCTTGCGCTTTTTCTGCGCTGCCGCGATCAGTTGCTCGTGCACCTGGGTGATGCCTTGCAGGTAGTCGTCCCCCAGTGCCGGACCGGTGACTTCGGCCGGGCGCAGGAACGGCAGGGCCAGGCACCAGGCTGCCACCTTGCCGCGGGCGTTGGTCAGCGGGATCAGCAGCCGCTCGGCGTCCAGCTGGCCTTCGTCCAGCCAGTGCACCCGGCCCAGGGCATGGGTGCGCAGGCGGCGCATCAGCGGCGCAGGCAGCTCGATGCGCGAGCCGGAGTCGTGGTTGCCGGCGATCATCACGATATCCAGCTTGGGCTGCTGCTCATGGGCCTGGACGATGAAGTCGTACAGGCGTTCCTGGGCTTTGACCGGCGGGTTGACGGTGTCGAAGATGTCGCCGGCGATCAGCAGCGCATCGGGCTGGCGCAGGTGCAGTTGACCGAGCAGCCAGTCGAGGAAGCAGGCGTGTTCGAAGTCGCGTTCCTGGCCATGCAGGCTCTGGCCAAGGTGCCAGTCGGAGGTGTGAAACAGACGCATGGAAGATCCGTTGGATGAGCGGCAGGGGGCATTTGGGTGAGGGCGGTATGGTAACCCATTGCGGGGTAAGCTCGCTTTCGCTGTGCCGCCTCGATTGAGAATGGGGCGAAAGGTGGGCCAAAGCTTCTGACAGATATCAATACGTTCTTGCGGAGTTTTTTTGTTAAGGACAAGGCATGTTCGAGTGAGTGTTCTGCTGTTGCTGTAGGACGTTTCTTGATCCGCTTCCGGTGCCGTCGAAGGCGTCATCAAGCTGCTAGCGTTCGGCGTTTTCTGCGTACAAAGGAAAGGCCGCATGACCCGCAACCCTTTCAAGGGCATCGCCGCAGGTGACCGCCCATGACCTATCGC
>NZ_JBDJLM010000124.1:0-7987 GCF_039673365.1 Pseudomonas sp. TWI923
TGTATTAGCGGACATGGATAGACACTCCTTGAGGCATATAAGGAAATGAACACCAAATAAAAATATACCTACGCACACAAACACGGCGAGAACAACACCACCGCACCTGACACTTAAATCAGCACAAACTCTAATCCTTGAAATCGTCAGCTATAACTTCCTTGATAGCCAACACGTCGCGCCGCCGCACCCCCTCGCCCGAATACTCCACTTTCACGCCAGTGGTATTCCCCTGGGTATCGAGCAACTCGAATACCAAGGGCGCCTTGAACTTGTCCACATACTTCTTGTCTGCCCCAGAAAAGGGCAGCGTGTCTACACGATAATTAGAAATCACCAATCCATTTTTAGGCAGCCAGTCTTTTTCTACTGTGTCGTTCGCCAGCGTTACGAACTTAGGATGCAACGCCGGTAGACCACGATCAAAACTCATGAAATCCGGAACTTTTTCCGTGTCATGGGGAACGAAAACAAACCCTGTATAGCTGGCCAATATTTCATGCTCGCTTTCATTCTCCCAAGTAACCAGGCTCTCACGCTTTTCTGCTGGACCGCCATGAAAAACCTTGCAGTCTAAATATTTACCAGGACCGCTCAGCGTCCAGTAATCCGTCGTATTCAATTTAAAGTCATAGTCCTCGCCGACCGGGTCCTTAACCGTTGGTTTGATTTGCTTAACGCTCAAAGCAAACGCCCCCTCCGACTCCGGCTTATGCTCGCGCATTGTCACAATGACTTCTTCGCTCCCCCCTTGCTCATGCGGACTGTAGTACCAGCAACCATAGCGGTCCTGGAAACCCGCATAGAATGTTCCGTTCGTCTCATCGTGGGCACGGCTTTGTAGATAAATACTTTCCTTGGCGTCGATCTGCCCCCCGCCCGCAGCAGGCTTGGCCCGGTCATATATGTTCGGCGCACCAGCCACCGCCCACTGCACGCCAACTTCATCGAGCCTGTCCTTCCCAGACGCCAGGCGAGGGAGGGCCTGATGAGTAGAAGTGGAAAACAGTTGCAAGGTCGCCAGCTCATCCCGGCCGGGAGATCCATCATCTTCGACCTCGATATTGACCTCGATTTCCAACTGCTGATAGCCGTTGGGGTACATGCTGCCATTACCACCAAATGCCGCTGCCTTTACCGTGAAGTCCTTGATTGTTTGCCACGCAGATTGCTCGCTCGGTCGATTGTGTACGACGCTGGCCCCTTCGGCGATGACACTCCCAAGCCCCATAACCGTGGCGTGCACGGTATCCTTACCGGCCATCGCTGTTCCCGCGGTATACACCCCAGATTTGCTTATCTTGCCCATGCCAGAAGGATCGCCTTCTGTTCGAGTTACCGACCACTCGACGGCCGATGGTTCCACCAACGGGAAGGTGAACTGAATATCACGTAGCGGCGTTACCTCGACTCCGCTGGCTGGAATCAGGTCGAACTTCGGTGGCTCCTGCGCGGTACGCGCCACACCCGCCTTGCGTAACGCGTGCCCACGATTCACCTGTGCCCGTCGCACAGCCGGGAAGCTGTCCAGCGGCAGCGGCAGCACAATATGCCCTTCATGCACCTGCCCCCTGCGCTCATAACTTGCCACTATCAGTACAAAATGCTCGGCAGTTGCCGGGTCGGGCAGGTACATCCCCTCGTCGGTGACCTTACCAGGCCCTGTCCAGGACCAATCGGGCGTAATCGACGCGTCTCCATAGAACGCTTCCAGCTGCAATCCTTGCGCGTTACGCTGAGCTTCGACAGGCACAACTTCCAGGCCTGGGTCCTGGTGCACACCGAGCAAAACGCCCCTCTGGGTCTCGCCGGTCAAGCGGTTAAGCACTGCGACCTGATCGATCACATACGTCTTGTCGTCCTGCTGCGGACCGACCGTGAATACCGATTTGCTAGCGTCCTCTGCGTCTGGATTGACTGTGCCACTCTGGCCTTCGACCGGGTCGACAATAGACCATGCGAGCTCCCCTGCCTGAGCACTTGCGACCGACAGATCGACTCGGGTCTGGGACTCATGTCCACGTATAAGCTGCATGAACAATGGCGTCATCAACAGCCCCGCACGGTTCACACAGACCAACGCCGAACTTCGCCAGCCACTGACAGGGTGGGTCGCCACTACCTTGACCCGCAAAGTCGCCCCTTCGAACTGACTGGACGAGGGGGCAACATAGACACCTGGGCTCTTGAATTCTCCCACGGCGCCGCTGTAACCGGGCAACGGTTCGATGTCCCAACGCAGTTGAGTGCCATCATCAGGCTGAACCGTGAAGGTATGCTCCTGCCCTGATGCCAGTTGCGCTTCCTGCTCGACGATCTCGAAAACACCAACGGCATTGTCAAAGCCCCCAACCACAACCAGATTGTTGGGCGCGGCGCCTATTTGCCAGCGCATGCTACGGCTGTCGAACAGTCGCAGGAACGGCAAGAGTTGCTCAGCGATACGAATCTGAACGCGAGCATTGACAGCCTCCAGGTAGCGCAAACGGATAAAGGTCTCGATGGCCGCAGTCATGTCCTCCTGCAACGTCTCAGGCAACCCTGCAAAACACTTCGAGCGCAGACCTGTTTGCTCGCCCCAGCGAGCCTGCAGCAGTTCGCTACCCTGCTCGGCTCCCGTAAGCTGCAAGCCGTACTCCAGCAGTGGCTCGATCTCCACCTCATGCGGGACGCTCACGCCACCCATTACGCTATAGCGAAAATTGACCTTGAACCTGGGCTGCCAACGCATGATCGCCTGGTCAGACGAAAACTCGACCCTCAGCGCTTTGTTCCCGGTGGCCGCTGGCAATACCAGGGAGTCGAAGTCATAGCTGATATTCCGGCTGTTATAAGCCCCACCCGCAAGATGCAGCTCGCCCGCAGTTGCCGTGATGGAAGCCAAGGGCTGGCCGTTAACGCCCTCGTAGCTGAACTCCCCCTCCTGAAGCGCCGTCATGATACTTTGCCCGAGCGCCACCCTGTGCAGCAGATGCTGCGACACCAGTACCGTGCAACGCTGTTTGGCGCCCTCCAGCCCGGCCAGGTAGGGGAAGGCGTTGCCGCCCACCGGTACCTCGCCCTTGCCGCCATGTTCGAGCTGCACGAACAGCAACAGGCTCTGTCGCTCCGGCCCGTCGTCGGCGGGAGCATCTGTACTGCTCTGCACGCGCACCTCCAGGCGAGCGACCCGGCGCAGCGGGTTTTGCCCTGAAGGCTGCAGCAAGGCAAGGTCCAACTGCGCGGATGTCTCGGCCAAATTGCTGAGCATAGCGCCCAGCTCCCTGCCAGCGGCCGTGTCCTCGATGTCGCCCCCCCCCCAAGGTCAACTCATGACCGGAGCCGGCGCGCAGGTCAGTGTTCAACGTTCCGCCCGCCAAGGTGATCGGCACCTCGAAACTTGGTTTGAGCGCATTCAGCGGCATATGCGCGCTAAGCGACATCACATCGACGGAATTTCTGGTCAGCAAATGGACCCCCCCTTCCATCGACACGCTCATTTTGATCCGGTTGTCGACGTAGTTGCTCGCGCCTGCGTACAGCTTGGGGCTGGTAAGCCGGTAGCCGCCAAGATGATGCAGCAAGGAAGAGTTGGGTATCTCGACCTTGCCTTCCAAGCCGTCAGGCGCTTCACCCCCTGCGAACTTGCGCAGCAGCGCTTGCAACACGCTGTCGTTGACCAGCTCGATCGGCAGCGCGACGATCATGTCCCAGCCAAGCATGTCGGCATTTTCGGAGCTGGCCATCCATGTCTCGACCACCTTGGGAATCGTAGTATTCATGTGTGCTACCTCGTTCATGGCTGAACAGGCTCTTCAGGCAAGGCATAGCGATGTAACGGCAGAGGCAGGATGACCACGCCGCGTACCCGTATTGGCTCACTGGCCGGACGCTTGGCGTCGTATTCCCTGATTTCGAGTTCGACGAGAGCGAATGGCGCCTCCGAGGCGGGGTCCGGTTGGTACGTCGCCCTCACCTCGCCATCGACAGCAACGACACGCCCAGGCCCTTTCACTGTCCATTCGACTTCATCGCTGGGATAAAGCTCGTGGTTTGGAACGCTCAGTTCCGCGGCCCCTGCAGATTCATCGACCTTCACCTGAATTGTCTTCGGGTTGGTCATCAGGGTGATCAGATAAGCCGTGAAGGTAGCGGCGGACACGGGGTCGCTTACCACTACCGGATCGATCACGTACGCCTGTTTCCTGTCCTTGGCGGGTGCGGTGTACTTGACCGTTTTACCTGTGGGCGAAGCGAACTGGCCGGCTTGCGCGGTCCACCGCAGCGTATCGGGGTTGGCCGTCGACACGCTGGCGACCAGCGCAATTTCCTCGTCTGGCTGACAGAATCGAACCAGTGGCGAGATCAACAGGTTTTCCTGGGTCACCGTGGCCAGGCTGTAGCTCACCGCGCCGGTTGCCGTGGTGGCCTTGATCCGCTCACGCCACAGGGGAGCGCTGAACTGGTCGGACGAAGGCGCAGTGTAAAGCCCGGATCGCTTTTCGATGCGGCCTAACGCTGGCCCTGGTATTACCGGTTCGACATCCCAGGTCACCACCGATTCGCTCTGCACCTCGAACTGCCGTTGTGCGCCGCTGCCAATGATCGGCCATACCGGTGATACCTTCGGCGCATCCGCCGCCACGGCCACCTGCCCGAAGCGCGCCACATCGCAAGGTCCGCGAGTAAGGATCTCGAGCATGGCTTCACCGAAGCTGAGCTCGATCAGGCTGTCGACCCATTCATTGACCGGCGCATCGATCAGCATCTGCTCATCAAGGTTGGCCACTGCCTTCTGGGCATAGGCCTTCATATGAGCAGTACATCGACTCAATACCGCCAGTGCGCTACCTGATGGATTGGGATCCTTGTAGAACTTATACATGTCTTCAAAATAGGTCCGGAGCTCCTGATCGAATTGCGCTGCACCGAGCGCTTCGAATACGCCATCTTCACGCACCACCCTCGCAGGTACTTCATCCACAACCTTGTAATGGGTGGTGTACTGGTACCTGAGCGTTTGTGGAGGCGCACGTTCGGCATCTGCATCACTGCGCCCCCCCATCACGTCAATCTGGATGCTGACATCGATGTTCCAGGTCAAGTCCGCCCCTGTTTCCGTCAGGGCAATGACGAAATCCTGGTCCTTACAGTCGTCTGCGCGCTGCAAGGAAGGCGCATGGGCGGCGTCTTTCAGTTTTCCAGGCGGCGTATTGATACTGACCCATATATCCCACCCCAAAACACCTTGATCAATAAAGTCTACAAGGGGATCCATTTCAATATAAGCGTCGGGTACCACCAGCCAACCCAGTAACTCATCGTTATAACAAATCCTCGGCGAGGATCCGAAGCGTTTCTGCAGCAGCGGCACCAGGGCCAACACCATGACCCTGCGCGTGCCGAGCAACACCGCCGCATCGTAATCCGGATAATCGCCAGGTAGCAGATACTGGAAGTCAGCCCCACTGTGCGGGGGTTCCCCTTTATGATCAGGTTGGAGGCTGATGAAAATCACCACCGCGCCAGCCTGTTCGTCGTCACGCTCATCGTCAAGCTGAGTACGCAAGGCAAACGAGTAGGGACGCAAGTGCTCTGGGGCATCGTTATTTAGTTGCCCCAAGACGAAGACGCGCTGTGCGGGGTCTAGTTCTTTGAACAGTGCCTTGAACAGATCGCCAGTAATGATGCGAACTTCTTCATCATCATCGATATCTATCGAAAAATTGTCACTATTAATCAGATCTAACAACAGACGGCCATCTTCTTCGATCAGCCCACCCGCCTGATTCAACAATACATCAAGCGTAAGCACTGGCCCATGCAACGGCGTAATTGCCTCCAGGCTGTAGACTTGCCAACCATTGGGGATAGCAGAAATTGTCACCAGGCGCCCAGCAATGACGACCATCTTCAAGCGCGCCAGCGAGTCATCAAGCCCCCGGTCAGCGAATGACATTCGTGGCCAGTCCAATAAAAAGTCATGCATGTAATAGGTCAGTACACCATTGACCACTACCGGCGCGGAAAAAGCGGGCAAGTAGCTGCCATCGGTGAAGCTCTTTAAGTAGCCTTGTTCAAGTAGATGATTCACTTTTCCGGCGTGCAAGGCGGCCACCACATCCCAGCTGAACACGCGACTCTTGACCTTTAACCATTCGATCAGCTTGTATAAATTGGCCATACCCACCTCACTACGCAGTGATAACAATGTCAACATTGGCAAATCTCACAAAGCTTCCTTCACCATTATTGAAATTTACTTCACACGTGAAGCGAATGACCTTGCCTTTCTTGTTTTCGACAACTGAATAACTCAGAGTGCCACCGATGCTTTTATTTTCAAGATCAGCCTCCGTGACCAGCCTGTTCACCACGTCGTGTTGGCCACCGTCCATATCCGCCTTTACCAACAAAAATTGACCCGGCGCCATCAGCGGCCAAGAGCCGATATTGACCTTCACGTTGTTCTTATTCAAACGCGCAAGTGATAAGCCTGCACTGCCGGCTGCAGCCGGGACCTGTATTCTAGGGAAATTTTTTACTACCTCTTTGTCCGGCACTTTGAAACCAACTGGCGTTCCGTCTGAATAAACAAGCTCACCCACGCCCACTGAGTAATAGGCCTGTATACCCCCCCTCCCCAATAAAACACCCAACTGACTCGGACTAAAGTAAAACACAAAATACTTTTCTCGAACTGCGTACACCTCGGATTTTGCAATACTGACTCTGACTTTTTCCGCCCCTGAGCCTGTTACAGTTCCAAGGTGTGCAACTACCGTGCTGCCCGAGGTAGCGTCACTGATAGGCACGCTGACCTCGAACCCCATCCGTAACAGCCGGAACTCCTGGGCATCTGGAACTTGTGGTGCTTCTAGCTTTCGCGTACTTTCCACATTGAACAGCAACGAATGCGTTCTGAAAGAACGATTGGCGCCGGCATACTGAATCCTCAACGATCGCCTACCTGCGCTAGCGCCAAGCCAACTTGCAGGTACCCTGACTTGCAACGGGGCTCCTGGCACTAGTGGTCCAAGCCTCGCCCAAGTCGCCACACCATCGGCCCCGTCAAATACGACAACGCTATCCCCGGGCTGTGCATCACCAGAGTCGGAGGCTATCAGCTCGATACCGTCCACCCATTCGTCGGCAAACAGCGTGTGCTGGGTGAAATCCTTGAAGTGCGGCGCTCGCAAAAAATGTGATTCCTCTGCCCCGCGCTCAATAAAAACATTCTGAGTCAACGAAGACGCTATCTCTTCATCGTCACGGACCAAGCGAACAAACCATCCGACGTAACAGCCCACCAGATCAATCGGCGCCTCAAAGTCTGTACGCGGCACTTTGAACAGCACTGGCCTTCCCACGTGTTCGTCATCTAGGGTTACCCTAAATTCTTTCGGCGTAAACGGGTCCCCGTCGTAGGGATACGCCTCGAGCGTCAGAATTAACTGGTCGCCTGCTGCCATGCCAGCATAAGGCATGACGACAACAGTAAGGTTTTCTTTGAATTCGTCAATATCAAGCGTCAACCGAGGCATGGGTGGATTCACTTCGCGATTTTCACGAATATCCAGATGGCACGGCACAACAACTTGATCGTCCAAGCGGGGGTACTCTTGAACCAACTTCTGCAAATCAGGGGTGTTAAAGGGCGCTTGACGTTCCATAAACAGCTCCCACATTCGAATCGGCACGGCGCCGACATGTCTCGATGGGGCTGTTGTACGGTAGAAATCATTCTGTGAAAACTGACAAATTTACTAGGTGCCCCTTCGAGATCACTACCAGTAATCTCGTACCCAATCACTTACCCGACAGCAATGTGTCTGCGCGAAGGCCAGACAAGGCGAAACGGGGGAAGAAGCTGAGTGTATTGGAGTACATGAGCATTCCGAGCCCCGTTTCAACGCCGCATGGGCGAGTGCAGATACATTTCGTACAGAGCCTAGCCAGTGCCGGGATAGGGTTCATAAAGGAGCCTCGACCGATGTCCACGAGTACT
>NZ_JBDJLM010000125.1:0-7843 GCF_039673365.1 Pseudomonas sp. TWI923
TTTGCGCGGGGGGGGGGCGGGCCCGGTCTTGCCGCGGTAAGGCGGGCACCCAAATTGTCTCCTTTGGGGGGGCGGGTTGCCCGGCGAATGGGCCGCGCAGCGGCCCCGGTCACTCAGAACTTGTAGGTGGCGCTGGCGACGACGCTGCGCTGGTCGCCGTAGTAGCAGTAGAAGCTGTCGCAGGTGGAGATGTAGTCCTTGTCGAACAGGTTGGTCGCGTTGAGCGCCACCGACGCGCCCTTGAGGCTGTTGTCCAGGCGGCCGAGGTCGTAGTGCACCGAGGCGTCGAACACCGTGTAGGCGTCGGCCTTGCCCAGCCAGGTGTTGCCCTGGTCGCCATAGGTATTGCCGGTGTAGCGCGCGCCGGCACCGATGCCGAAGCCATCGAGCACGCCGCTGTGCCAGGTGTAGTCGGCCCACAGCGAGGCTTGCTGGTTGGGCATCAGTTGCAGGCGGTTGCCTTTGTACTGGCCATCCTGCACTTCGGACTTGGCCAGGGTGTAGGCGGCGATCACCTTGAGGTTTTCGGTGACGTCGGAGGTGGCTTCCAGCTCAAGGCCGCGCACCTTCACTTCGCCGGTCTGGCTGGTGACCGGCACCGCGCCGACGAAGCTGGTGACCGAGACGTTCTTCTGGGTCAGGTCATACACCGCTGCGCTGAGCAGGGTGTTGGAGCCGGGTGGCTGGTACTTGATGCCCAGTTCCCACTGCTGGCCTTCGGTTGGCTTGAGCGAGTTGGTCGAGGTGACGTCGGCCTTGCTGGTGGGCTGGAACGACTCGGCGTACGACAGGTAGGGCACCAAGCCCGAGTCGAACACGTAGCTGATCGCCGCGTTGCCGCTGAACTTGCGGTTGAGCTGGCTGTTGTCGGTGTCGTCCTTGATGAAGTGGGTATCGGTTTTCACCCAGTCCTGGCGGCCACCCAGGGTCAGGCGCCAGTTGTCGAGGGCCATCTGGTCCTGGATGTAGAGGCCGGTCTGGCGGGTTTTCTGGTCGTAGTCGTAGAACGCGTCGGAACGTGGCGGGCGGGTGATGGGCGCGCCGGTGACCGGGTTGTTCACATTGATGTCGGTGGCGCTGCCAAAGATCGCCGTGTAGTTGTTGTTCATGCGCTGGTGGTCCAGGCCGAGCAACAGGGTATGGCTGACGGCGCCGGTGTCGAAGTCGCCCTGCAGGTTGTTGTCGACGGCGAACTGGCTGATGTCCTCGTCGACGTTGGTGGTGCCGCGGCCGGTGTTGCCCTGGTCGTCCACGACAAAGCCAAAGGCGGCGAAGGCCGGGTTGTAGCTGCGCACGGTGACGGTCTGGAACGACAGGTCCGACTTGGTGTAACGCAGGTTCTGGCGGAACTGCCAGACATCGTTGATGCGGTGTTCGAACGCATAGCCCAACGCGTAGTAGGTGCGGTCGTAGAAGTCGTAGTCCGGATCGCCGAGGTTCTTGTGGTGGGAGATATCACCGAACGGCATCGAGATCTTGGTGCCCTGGATCGGGTAGAACTGGCTGGTGACGCCGGTGTCGTCACGGGTGAACTGGCTGAGGAAGGTCAGCTTGGTGTCGTCGTCGATGTTCCAGGTCAGGCTCGGCGCAATGTTGTAGCGCTTGTTCTCGATGTGGTCGATCTGCGTGTCGCTGTCGCGCACCACGCCGCTGACGCCATAGAGGAACTGGCCCTGGTCGTCGATCTTGCCGGTGCTGGCGAAGTTGATCTGGCGATGGTTGTCGCTGCCGTACTGCACCTGGATCTCGTGGGCGCTTTCGGCTTGCGGGCGGCGGCTGACCATGTCCAGCAGGCCGCCGGGCGGGGTCTGGCCATACACCGACGAAGCCGGGCCGCGCAGCAGGGCCAGGCGGTCGAGGTTCCAGGTTTCGGCTTTCGGGTTGGCGTACACGCCGCGGGGCAGCGGCAGGCCATCGAGGAACTGGGTTGGCTCGAAGCCGCGCACCAGCATCCAGTCATAGCGGGTGTCGCTGCCGTAGCTGGCGGAGACGATGCCCGGCATGTATTTCACGGCGTCATCGAGGCTGTGCACGCCGCGGTCGTTCATCTGCTGGCGGGTGGCAACGGAGATCGAACGCGGTGCTTCCACCAGGGCGGTGTCGGTCTTGGTGCCGGCGGCGGTGCGCTTGGCGAGGTAGCCGTCTACCGGCCCCCAGGCGCTTTCGCTGTCGCTGGCGGCGTTGACGGTGGTTTCCGGCAAGGCCAGGGCCGTTTCGGGGACGGCCACCAGGCTGTAGCTGCCGGCGCTGCTTTGCTGCAGTTGCAGCCCGGTGCCGCGCAGGGCGGCCTGCAGGGCGCCGAGGGCGTCGTACTGGCCGCTGACCGGGGCCGAGGTGCGGCCGCTGACCAGGGCCGGGTCCAGGGCCAGGGTGATGCCGGCCTGGCTGGCGATCTGGTTCAGGGTGCTGGCCAGTGGTGCGCCGGGCAGCGCATAGGTGCGCAGCGCCGACTGTTCGGCGGCGAACAGGGCGGTGCTGGTCAACGGGGCGGCCAGGCCGATGGCCAGGGCCATCAGGCTGGGGCGAAGCAAGGCATCAACAGCGCGGGACATGCGGCGGCTCCTCGACGGATAAGTGCTATCTGCTTCCTTGCCGAGTGAGTTTTGAAAAGTGACAGGGGGTGGGGGGAAAAAGCTGAAAGTTGCAAGCTTCAAGCTGCAAGAGCAAAGCGGGATCTGCAGTGACCTGCTTTTTCTTGAAGCTTGCAGCTTGCAGCTCGAGGCTGCCTCAGCGGGCGCTGACGGTTACCCACCACGGTGTATGCCGCTCGATCTTCACCGGCAGTACCGGTTGCAGCGAGGCCAGCGCCAGGTCGGTGTTGGTCAGCGGGAAGCTGCCGCTCACGCGCAGGTCGGCGACCTCGTCGGCCACCCCCAGGTGGCCGCTGCGGTACTGGCCAAGGGTGGCCACCAGATCGGCCAGGCGCACGTTGTCGACCACCAGCATGCCGCGGGTCCAGGCATCGGCGCCGACCGCTACCGGGCTGACCGCGCCCAGGCCTTCGCTGTTCATCAGCACTTGCTGGCCTTCGCGCAGTACCTGCTCGTCGCCACTGTCGCGGGGTTTGGCGGCCACCGACGATTGCAGGACTTCCAGGCGGGTGCCGTCGGCTTCGCGCTTCACCAGGAAACGTGTGCCCAGCGGGCGCAGGCGGCCATCGGTGGTGCGCACTTGCAGTGGGCGGCTGTCCTCATGCCCGGTTTCCACGGATATCTCGCCCTGGTGCAGCACGATCAGCCGTTGTTCGCCCTGGAAGTCGATATCCACTGCGGTGTGGCTGTTCAGGCTCAGTAGCGTGCCGTCTTCCAGGCGCAGGGTGCGTAGTTCGCCGGTGGCGGTGCGTTGGTCGGCCAGCCAGTAGTCCGGCGACAGCGAGGGCATGCCGGCCCAGGCCAGCACGCCGCCGAGCAGCAGCATGCCGGCCAGCCCGCCGAGCCGCCGGCGCATGCCGGTGCGCGACTGCAGCAGGGCATGGCGGGCGGGGCCGGCGGCGGTGTTGAAGCGTTGGTCGAGCAGGCTCAATTGCAGCCAGGCGCGGGCATGCTCTTCGTGGGCGGCATGCCAGCGCATGAATTCGTTGCGTTCGTCGGGGCTGCCGCTGCCTTCGTCCAGGCACAGCTTCCAGGCGATGGCGGCGTCCAGCACGGTGCTGGAGACAGGGCTGTTGTTCATGTCGGCTGCCCGTACAGGGCGATGTAGCACTGGCGCATGCCTTGGGCGATGTACTGGCGCACTCGGGACACCGAAACCCCCAGGCGCTGGGCGATTTCGGCATGGCCGAGGCCGTCCAGGCGGTTGTGCAGGAACGCGGCGCGCGCCTTGCTCGACAGCTTGCCGAGCAGGCGGTCGATGGCCTTGAGGTCTTCGAGGATCAGGTATTGCAGTTCTGGCGAGGGCTGTTCGGCTTCGGGCAATAGCGCCAGTTCGGCGAGGTAGGCCTGCTCCAGCGCGGCGCGGCGGAAGTGGTCGAACAGCAGGCCCTTGGCCACGGCAACCAGGAATGCGCGGGGTTCGCGGGGGGCGTCCAGCCGTTCGCGGCCAAGCAGGCGCACGAAGGTGTCCTGGCTCAGGTCTTCGGCGCGCTGGCGGCAGGCCGTGCTGCGTTGCAGCCAGGCGAGCAGCCAGCCGCGATGGTCGCGGTACAGCGCGCTGACCAGTTCGGCGTGTGGGCTCTGCGCAGACGTCAAGGAACGTCCCCCGATAAAGAATGCGTTAACTAACGATAATTATTCGCGATTGTCGCAGAGGCGGGGGTGGGGGCGCAATTGACGCTTATCGGGTTGCCATTACGGTTGGCGGGTTGCCAATGATCTGTGTAGGAGCGGCCTTGTGTCGCGAAAGGGCTGCGCAGCGGCCCCAGGATCTTGGGATCATGCAGAATCGCCGGGGCTGCTACGCAGCCCTTTCGCGACACAAGGCCGCTCCTACAGTCCGTGGCTCTGCATCTTGCGCCGACGCCATTGTTTAAGGCGCTGATCCAGCTGCAACGGGCTGTCCAACTGCTGGCGGCGTGCCTGGCTGAACAGGATCAGGGCCAGCTCGGCGGTGACCTGGGCGTCGGCACTGGCATGGTGGCGGGCTTGGACTTCGAGGCCGAAACGGGCGATCCAGTCATCCAGCCCGGCTTCGCGCAGCACCGTGTCGGGGTTGAGCATGGGGGCCAGCTCCGCCACATCGAAAAACGGGTGCCGCAGGCGCAGGCCAAGGCTGTCCTGCAGCGCCCGCGCCAGCATGTGCTGGTCGAACGACGCGTGGAACGCCAGCACCGGGCTGTCGCCAATGAACGCCATGAGGTCGAGCAAGGCTTCTGCCGGATTACAACCGGCGGCCAGAGCGCTGGGGCCGAGGCCGTGGATCAGCACACTGGCGTTGGTCTTCTGCTCGGGGCGGTGCAGGGTGCGCTCGAACTGCTGGCCGAGGTCGATGGCACCATCCTCGATGGCCACCGCGCCGATCGACAGCACCTGGTCTCGGTTGAGGTTCAGGCCGCTGGTTTCCAAGTCGAGCACCACCCAACGCTGCTCACGCAGGGAGCACACGGCCAGTGGCGCAGGCCCGGGCAGGCTGGCCAGGCGCTGGTGCTGGTGATCGTCCAGCGTGGGCGCCGGTGGGCGCAGCCAGGCGAACAGGTTCACAGCTGGTACCGCAGGGCCAGGCTGCTTTGCAGGCGCTGGGCCTGGCGCAGGGATTCGCGCAGGATGCGCCGGTCCAGGTGGTTGAGGCTGTCCGGGTCGAGGCGGTTGGAATACGCCAGGTTGGCGCGGGTCTGGCGCTGGTGCTGCTGCATGCGGGTCTGCTGGATGAAGTGGTAGGCCTCCTCGAAGGCGGCGCCGTCGAGTGCGTCGATGACGCCCTTGGCGACCAGTTGGCGCAGGCGCTCGAGGGTGTTGCAGGCCTTGATGCCATGGGCCAGGGCCAGCAGCCGCGCGCCGTCGACGAAGGGCGTCAGGCCCTGCACCTTGAGGTCGAGGGTGGCGGCCTTGTCGTCACCCTGGCGGGTCAGTACGAACTCGCGCAGGCGCCCCACCGGCGGGCGCTGGCGCAGGGCGTTGTCGGCCATCATGCGCTGGAAGATGCGGTTGTCGGCCACCTGTTCGAGCAGGCCTTGGCGCAGCTGTTCACAGCCTTGTTCATCGCCCCACACTACGCGCAGGTCGAAGTAGATGCTCGAGCCCAGCAGGTTCTCCGGGCTGGCCTCGCGCACGAAGCCGGCGAAGCGCCGCGCCCACTCGCTGCGCGACAGGCACAACTCGGGGTTGCCGGCCATTACGTTGCCGGTGCAGAGGGTGAAGCCGCACTGGGCGAGGTTGTGGTTGATGTGCTGGGCCAGCGGCAACAGCCTGGCGCGGATGGCGTCGGCTTCGGCGCGGTCGCGGGCTTCGAAGAGGATGCCGTTGTCCTGGTCGGTGTGCAGGGTCTGTTCGCGGCGGCCTTCGCTGCCGAAGCACAGCCAGCTGAACGGCACGCCCGGGTCGCCGCGTTCGGCGATGGCCAGTTCGATCACCCGGCACACGGTGTGGTCGTTGAGCAGGGTGATGATCTGGGTGATCTGGGTCGAGGAGGCGCCGTGGGCGAGCATGCGTTCGACCAGTTGGCCGATCTCGCCACGCAACGACACCAGGCTGTCCAGCCGCGGGGCGTGGCGGATGGTGCGCGCCAGGTGCACCAGGTCGACCCGTTGCAGGGAGAACAGGTCGCGCTCGGAAATCACCCCGCACAGGCGCTGGTTGTCCACCAGGCAGACATGGGCGATATGCCGTTCGGTCATGGCCATGGCGGCGTCGAAGGCGCTGGCCTGGGGGCTCAGGTAGAACGGCTTGGCGGTCATGTAGCGGTCGATCGGCGCGGTCAGCTCGGCGCTGGCATCGGCGACCACCTGGCGCAGGTCGCGCAGGGTGAAGATGCCGATGGGGTAGCGTTGCGGGTCGACGATGACGATGCTCCCGACCTGTTGTTCGTGCATCAGCCGCACCGCTTCGCGCAGGGGCGTGTCGGGGCTGCACACCACCGGGTGGCGCATGGCCAGTTCGCCCAGCGGGGTGTTCAGCGAATATTGGGTGCCCAAGGTCTCGACCGCTTTCTGGCGCACCTGCTGGTTGACCTGGTCGAGCAGGCTGCTGACCCCGCGCAGGGCGAAGTCGCGGAACACGTCGGACAGGGAGAACACGCGGATGAACGCGGCTTTGTTCAATTGCAGGCAGAAGGTGTCTTCGCCTGCCAGGTGCTCGGTGCGGGTGGCGCGTTCGCCCAGCAATGCAGCCAGCGGGAAGCATTCGCCGCTGGTGATCTCGAAGGTGGTCTCGGTGCCTGGCCGGGTGACGTGCTGGCGCTCGCCGACCACACGGCCCTGCTTGACGATGTAGAAGTGCTCGACCGGGCCGTCGCTGGGCTTGATGATGCTTTCGCCAGCCGCGTAGAAGCGCAGCTGGCACTGCTCCACCAGGTAGGCCAGGTGGCTCTGTTCCATCTGGTTGAACGGCGCAAAGCGCTGCAGCAACTGCAGGGTGCCCTGGATGTTCTGCTGCACTGCGGTTTTGCCCGCCTGGCGGTAGGCGTCCTTTTTGCTCATGAAGCTGACCGTTTCGCTACGCCGAACTATATATATCTATCTATAGGGCTCGGCTTTGTTGTTCTCGGCCTCCATGGTCGGCTGGCCGCCTTGTGGTGCCCATTGGACGTAAGTCTAGAGGCACTGGTGGCAAGGCCCCGACGAAAGGCGCACAGGGCGGTGCGGGTTTAGGGTCTTAGGGTTTGAGCGAGATTTTTGACGAGACGACCATGGCTGAGCATGACGACATTCTGAGTGACGCCGAGCGTGAGGCGTTGGCCGTGGTGAGCGCGCCGGTGGCGCCCAAACCGGTGGTGCTGGTGGTGGATGACAACCCGGTGAACAGCCAGGCGCTGAGCTTGTACCTCAAAAGCCGGGGCATCGACTGCATGACCGCCGACGGCGCGCAGGAGGCGATGTTGAAGCTGCATTACGAGCGTCGGATTGCCCTGATGATCACTGATTTGCGCATGGAACCGAAGGATGGCCTGGAGTTGATCCAGCAAATCCGGGCGTCGACGCGGGCCGACTTGCCGATCGTCGTGGTGTCTGGGGAGTCGGAAGTGTCCGAGGCCGTCAAGGCAATGCACCTGGGCGTGGTGGACTTTCTGGTGAAACCCCTGGATGGCGACAAGTTGCAGGCGTTGCTTGGGCTGGTCAAGCGCGAGCTGAAACTGGACCAGCCCTGAAACGATCGCGGGGGCAACCCCCAACCCCCCCCCCGTGGGGGAGGGGGGGGGGCGGGGGGGCCCCCCCGATTTGAGGTGGGGAGGTTTAACCCCGGAAACGCCCTGG
>NZ_JBDJLM010000126.1:0-7838 GCF_039673365.1 Pseudomonas sp. TWI923
GAGCAGCCCCGGCGATTTCTGCTTTCACGCTGAAATCCTGGGGCCGCGCTGCAGCCCTTTCGCGACACAAGGCCGCTCCTACAAAGACAGCGCAAGGCTATCAGCAGATCGATCCTTGCCAGGACTGCTCCACCCGTTCCCCTGTATTGAAAAATCCCGATTTTCTGTATCTGTCGCCCTCCCCTCCCCGCCCCGCACCATCACTCCCGCAGCGCCAGGCACACCCAGCCGGCGCGCAGTTGCATACCAACCCCAACATCATGAGCAACATCGTTTCCACGGATGGAAAGCGCGTTTGTAGATAACCGTAGAACAGGCAAGCGCTACCACCCGGTACCTCACTTCCCTGCTGCCCCGTTACTTCAAAGCCTGCCGCCCCAACGGCGGACGGCCCGCTTCATTCAGGAAATCTGACAGGGATGCCCTAATGATCAAGCAACTGATAAACGAAAATAACTACGTCCAGGTCGATCAGCTGTGCAGTGCCAAGGTGCACTTGAAGATCGAGGGCCTGAACCCGGCCGGCTCCATCAAGCTCAAGACCGCCCACGCAATCGTCGCCGACCTGGAAAGCCGTGGGCTGATCACCCCCAGAACGCGGCTGATCGAATCCTCGTCGGGCAACCTCGGCGTGGCCCTGGCGATGGTCTGCGCGGCCAAGGGCTACCAGTTCGTCTGCGTCATCGACCCGAACACTTCGGCGCCCAACCGCAAACTGATCCAGGCCCTGGGTGCGCAGGTGATCGTGGTCGACCAGCGCGACGAGAACGGTGGTTTCCTCTACTCGCGCATCCGCCTGATCGAACAGATGGTCGCGCAGAACCCCGACTACATCTGGCTCAACCAGTACCAGAACCCGAACAACCCGCTGGCCCACTACAACGCCACCGCGCGGGCCATCGCCGAGAAGTTCGGGCATGTCGACTACCTGTTCGTCGGCGCCGGCACCACCGGCACGCTGATGGGCTGCAAGCGCTACTTCGCCGACCACCACCCGCGCACCAAGGTGATCGCGGTGGACTCGGTCGGTTCGGTGACCTTCGGCCTGCCCGGCGGCACCCGCCATATCCCGGGGCTCGGCACCAGCCGCCGCCCCGAGATCTACGAGCCCAGCGATATCCACGCCTTCCTCACCGTGCCCGAGGTGCGCACGGTCCAGGTGTGCCGCTGGCTGGCGCAGCGCTACGGCCTGCTGTTCGGTGGTTCCACCGGCACGGTGCTGGCCGGCGTGCAGCAGTGGGCAGCGCAGATCCGCCCGGACGATGTGGTGGTGGCGATCTCCCCGGACATGGGCGAGCGCTACCTGGAAACCCTCTATTCAGACGACTGGGTCAGCCAACGCTTGGGCCCGGACGCGCTGCAACCCTTGTTCCCCGAATTCCCTCTCTCCCTTACGGCGTAACCAGTCATGACCGCACAAGCTTCGATTCCCCCGTTCCACGTGATCCCCGGCGCCACCGTCAAGGACATCCTTGCCGGCATGCGCCAGGAGGCCATCGAGGTGGTCGCGCAGACCTACCTCACCCATGAGCGCGGCGAAACCGTCAACCCGGACAGCTACTTCCTGCGTTTCCCCGAAGAGCCGGCCAACCGCATCATTGCCCTGCCGGCGGCGATCGTCGACAAACAGGGCGAACAGTCGGTATCGGGCATCAAGTGGATCGCCAGCTACCCGGACAACATCCACGCCGGCATCCCACGGGCCTCGGCGGTACTGATCCTCAACGACCCACAAACCGGCTACCCCTACGCGCTGCTCGAAGGCGCGCTGATCAGCGCCGTGCGCACCGCCGCCTCGGCCGTGCTGGGCGCCTGGCTGCTCAATGACAAACAGAAACGCGCTGGCAGCCTGTCGATCATTGGCGGCGGCGTGATCGCCCGCAACATCCTCGACACCTTCATCGGCGACGACTGGTCGTTCGGCCAGGTCGGCGTGCATGACCTCAACCGCGAGTCGGCCGAGGCACTGGCCGGTTTCGGTGAGCAACTGGGCCTGCCGCAGGTGCAACTGTGGTCGCTGGAAGAAGCGCTCAAGGCCGATATCGTGGTGTTCGCCACCAGCGCCGGCACCCCCTACGTCAGCGGCGACGACACCTTCCGCCCAGGCCAGATCGTGCTGAACATCTCGCTGCGCGACATCGATGCCGGCATCGTCGCCGCCAGCTACAACTACTTCGACGACGTCAGCCACTGCCTCAAGGCCAACACCTCGCCGCACCTGGCCGAACAGCGCTTCGGCCACCGCGATTTCGTCACCGGCACCGTGGCGCAGATCCTGCGCGGCGAACTGCAGGTGAACCGTGACAAACCCCTGATCTATTCGCCGTTCGGCATGGGCATCCTCGACCTGGCCCTGGGCCGGCGTATCCATGACGTGGCCCTCGAGCAAGGCTCGGCTGTCGCCGTGCCGTCGTTCTTCGGGGAGGAGCGCAGATGGTGAGCAAGCCCCTGCACATCGGCCTGGTGGGCTGCGGCTCGCGCGGGCTGTCGATCTTCGAGCGCCTGCTGAGCATCGCCGAAACCCGCCCGCAACAGCCGCTGGTGATCGACATCTTCGACCCCAACGTGTTCGGCACCGGTGCCCACTGGCCCAACCAACCGGACTATCTGCTGCTCAACACCGTGGCCGGGCAACTCGGGGTGTACCCCGACGCGGCGGCCTTCGGCACCCTGCACGATGCCCGCGAACGCTCGGGCCCGGACTTTCTGGAGTGGTGCCGAGCCAAGGGGGTCAAGGTCGACCCGAAGACCGGCCTGGTGGCCGACGAGGGGCGCGCGGTGGAGCCGGAGGACTTCCTCCCGCGCCGGCTGCTCGGCGCCTACCTGGCCGACGCCTTCTCGCGCATCCTGAGAAGCGCGCCGGCCTGGGTGGCGGTGCGCCTGCACCCGCACCCGGTGGTCGGCCTGCGCACCGATGCGCAACAGGCCTACCAGCTCAAGCTGCCGTCGGGCGACTGTGTGACCGTGGACCGCTTGATCCTGACCGTCGGCCATACCGGGCGGGTGCGGGCAGACGAGGAAGGCCGGGTGGGTGATATCTACCCGCTGCCGGGCAGCCTCGACAGCATCGCCGCCGGCGAAGCCGTGCTGCTCGAAGGGCTGGGCCTGGGGGCGATGGATACCCTGGCGGCGCTGACCGCTGGCCGCGGTGGCGCCTACCACCGCATGGCCGACGCCAGCCATGTGTACTTCCCATCCGGCAAGGAGCCGGTGATCTATATCCAGTCGCGTGACGGCCTGCCGTTCCGCGCGCGCCCCAATGGCCTGACCCGGGCGCCACGGCACAAGCCGATCTTCCTCACCAGCACCCACATCGATGCACTGCGCCAGCAGGCGCCGAACGGCCAGCTGGACTTCGAGCGTGACGTGCTGCCGCGCATGCTCCTGGAAATGCGCGCGGCCGGCATGGCGGTGCTGCACGCCAAGACCGACCCGGCGCGCCACCGTGAAGTGCTGGAGCAACTGCGCACAGTCAGCCTGCAAACGCCCACCGATACCCGCGAGAGCGAAAGCCTGCTGCGTCACTACGAGGCGCTGTCCGGCGCCATCGACCCGCAGGCGCTGATCCTGCACAGCCTGCCGGCGCAGGTGAACGCGCACAACTACCATGCGTGGATCTACGACGCCATCGAGGCCGACCTGCACGAGGCCCGCATCGGCCGCGCCGAATCGCCGGCCAAGGCAGCCATCGAGGTGTGGCGCGACCTGCGTGACCGGCTGCGCGAGGCAGTCGACTTCGACGGCCTCACCGAGGCTTCGCACCGGCAGTTCTACGGCCGCTGGCACAAGGCGATCAACCGCCTGGTGGCCGGGCCGCAGAAGGAGCGCCACGCCGACCTGCTGGCCCTCAGCGACGCCGGGCTGCTGACCTTCCTGCCGCCGGGCGCCGTGCCAGCTGCCAAGCCTTACCGGCGCGTGGCCGGTTACGTGCAGGGCAGCGGCGTGCACGACAGCGACTGCGCCCCGGTGCGCGACCTGGCGCGGCTTGGCCTGATCCGCCCGCGCACTGACGTGCCGGGCCTGGATGGCATCGATGTCGACGCGGCCTGCCACCCTCGCGCCAGCAGCGGCGAACCGGTGCGCAACCTCTGGGTGCTCGGGCCGCTGGCCGAGGGCTCGTGCTACTACAACCACTACGTCACCTCGGCCGGCGCGCCGTCGCGGCTGTTCATCGACGCCCACAAGGCCGCCTCGGCCATCCTCGACACAAGGACCGCCCCATGAAGCTCTACTACCAGACCCACTCGCCCTACGCCCGCAAGGTGCTGGTGATGGCCCATGAGCTCGGGCTAGCCGAGCGCCTGGAGGTGATCCACCACGAGACCAGCCCGACGACCCGCAACGAGACCATCTACCAGGCCAACCCGCTGGGCAAGGTGCCGGTGCTGATGCTGCCCGAGGGCGAGGCGCTGTTCGACTCGATCGTGATCTGCGACTACCTCGACACCTTGCACCAGGGGCCGAAGCTGATCCCGCTGCAAGGCCCCGAGCGCTACCAGGCCCTGCGCCTGCAGGCGCTGGCCCAGGGCCTGTGCGATGTCGGCATCAAGCTGCGCTGGGAAGTCGAGCGCCGCCCGGCGCACCTGCGCTACCCGGCCTATGGCGAGGGCCAGAAGTACAAGCTCGAAGAGTCGTACCGCTACCTCGAACAACAAGTCGAACTCGACGGCCCGCTGAACGTTGGCCACGTGGCCCTGGGCACCGCCCTGGACTGGATCGTGTTCCGCGAGCTTTGCGACTTCGCCCAGCACCCGCGCCTGAATGCCTGGTACCAGCGTTTCTGCGACCGCCCCTCGATGCGCGCCACCGAGTACAGCGGTCAGACCCACGATTAAGGAACACAGCACATGGCTGCTCTCTTGTTGCAAATGTCGCCCATCGGCCTGGTGATCGCCCTGATCCTGCTGGTGCGTCGCCCGCCGGTGCAGGCAGCGCTGGCCGGCGTCGCGGTGGTCTTCCTGCTGTGGGGCATGGGCGCCGCGGCGCCACTGTCGGCCGCCGCCAGCTCGGCGATCATCAAGGACACGATGATCCTGTTCCTCAGCACCGCCTGCGTGATCGTGCCGGGGCTGGCCTTCGTCATTCTGGTGGAGCGCGGCGGCGCGCCGCAGGCCATCGGTGCCTGGGTGCGCGAGCTGGGCTGGAAGCCACCGGCGCAGGTGATCTTCATCGTGCTGGGGTTGGCGCCGCTGCTGGAAGCGATGACCGGCTTCGGCGTCTCGCTGATCGCCACCGTGCCGCTGCTGATGGGGCTGTTCTCGCGCCAGGCCGGGATGAAGATCGCCCTGGCCGGCATGGTCATCATGCCGTGGGGCACCCTGGGCCTGGCCACGGTGATCGGCGGCTTGCTCACCCACCTGCCGGCCAACGAGCTGGGCAGCCATTCGGCGCTGATCAGCGCGCCGGTGTTCCTGGTGCTGGCGGGCATCGCCCTGTGGCAGGCCGGCATTCGCAGCGCCCTGCCGTGGCTGGGCTTGTGTGCGGTATCGGTGCTGTTCAGCGCGGTGCTGTACGGTATCAACCGCTTTGTCGGGCCTGAGGTATCGGGGGTGCTGGCGGGGCTGACCGTGGCCGCCGTGGGCCTGGTGATTTCGTACCTGCAGCGCAAGCGCCTGGTGCGCTGGCCGGCGGCAGCCTGGCCGTACCTGGCGCTGCTGGGGGTGATCGTCGCCTCGCGCGCACTGTTCGTACTGTCGGGATGGGATGGTGTGTGGGTGATCAAGGGCGAGCATGTTTCATGGAAGCCGCTGGCTTCGCCAGGGCTGGCGCTGCTGATCGTCACCGTGCTGATGACCCTGCGTCAGCGCGCCGACGGCAGCTTCCCGTGGGCTTCGCTGCTCAAGCGCGCCAAGTTCCCGGTGGCGACCATCTTCCTGTTCCTGCTGCTGTCGCAGGTGATGGTCAACGCGGGCTTTCTGGTCGAGGCGCAGCGCGCCCTGCAATCGCTGTCGGGGATTTCCCTGGCGCCGACCGTGGCGCTGCTGGCGGGTATCGCGGGCTACGTCACCGGCTCCAACGTGGGCGGCAACACCCTGGTGATGCCGTCGATCGCCGCCCTGGGCAGCGACTACGGGCCGTGGCTGGCGGCGATGGTCAACAGCGCCGCCGGGCATGGTGCGCTGGGCTCGCTGTCGATCCTGTCGCTGATTACCGGGCTGGCGGCCGCCAACCGCGATGAAGAGCACGGGCTGATCCGCTTCGCCTTCGGCCTGGTGGCGCTGAACATCGCCATCGTTGCTGCAACCGGGGTGGTTTTACTTTATGTTCTGGGAGGTCATTCCTGAGCTGACAAGAGACCCCATGGATCGGTTCGAAACACCTGATAAACGCTGGCGGAGAGTCAAGGACTGGATCATCCGCCAGATCGACAGCGGTGAATGGCCGGCGCGAACCAAGCTGCCGTCGATCCGCACCCTGGCCCGCCTGTTCGACACCAGCATCACCACCGTGCAGCGGGCCCTGGCCGACCTCGAAGCCAACGCCTATGTGCTGACCGAGCCGCGGGTCGGCTACTTCGTGTCGGCGGCGGGGCGCGCCAACCCGGCCAGCCGTTTCGACTTCTCCAGCGTCACGGTGAACGTCAACCACGCGGTGGTCGCCATGCTCTCCCAGGCCGCCAGCCGCACCACCCTGTCGCTGAGTTCGGCCGTGCTGCACGGCGACCTCACCCCCCACGTGCTGCTCAACAAGTGCATGACCACACTGGCCAGCAAGGCCGACCTGGCAATCGCCGGGCTGGTGACGCCACCTGGGCATGCGGCGCTGCGCCGGCGCATTGCCGGGCTGATGCTGACCCGGGGCGTGGTCTGCGGCCCGGACGAAGTGCTGGTGACCTCCGGCGATACCGTCGCCCTGGAACTGGCCCTGGAGGCCGTGGCCCAGCGCGGCGCCACGGTGGCCATCGAAACCCCCACCTACTACGGCATCCTGCAGACCATCGAGCGCCTGGGGATGCGTGCGCTGCCCATGCGCACCCACGGGGAAACCGGGATCGACATGGAGCACCTCGAAGAGGCGCTGAAGCTTAAAAAAGTCGATGTGATCTTCCTCAACCCGACCCTGCAGAACCCGCGCGGCTTCATCATGCCCGAGGCGGCCCGCGCCAGGCTGTCGCAACTGGCCCGCGAGGCCGATGTACCTATCATCGAGGACGACATCTTCTTCGATCTGGTGCCGGAAACCGAGCGGCCACGCGCGCTCAAGAGCTATGACAGCACCGGGCAGACCATCTACTGCTCGTCGTTCTCCAAGACCGTCGCCCCGGGCTTCCGGGTGGGCTGGTGCGTGGCCGGCAAGTACCGCGATGCCATCCTCGCGCAGATGTTCTCGCGCAACCTGGCGGTGTCGAGCCTGGCGCAAAGCGCGCTTAACGAGTTCATCGGGCGCGGCTACATGGACGAGCACTGCGCCCGGTTGCGCAGCCAGCTGGCCACGGTGAATGAGGCGATGCACGGGCTGGTGCGTTCGGCTTTCCCGGCGGGCACGGTCTACGTACCGCCACGCGGCGGGTTCATTCACTGGCTGGAATTGCCGGCGGGTACCGACATGGCCCTGCTTCAGCAATTGGCCCATGAGCGGGGCTACCACATCGCCGGCAGCGGGATTTTCTTCGCCGATGGCCAGCCCACCACGGGGCTGCGCTTGTGCCTGGGCAGGCCGCTGTCGCCAGAGCTGGCCCAGGGGCTCAAGGTGCTGGGCGAGTGTGCCCGGCAGGCGCTGGAACCGCTTGCCATTGAGCTGCCAACCCTGGAAATGCCTTAGACGCTCTGTGTAGGAGCGGCCTTGTGCCGCGAAAGGGCTGCGCAGCGGCCCCAGCAATATAAGCCGCACTTTTGAGG
>NZ_JBDJLM010000127.1:0-7836 GCF_039673365.1 Pseudomonas sp. TWI923
ATACACGCCCCGGCCGGCGTCGCCTGTCCCGGCCTCTGCGGGGTTAAACCCGCCCCCACAGGCACAGCGGCGCACCCTGTGGGAGCGGGTTCACCCGCGAAGAGGCCGGCACAGACAAACCCTGCAGCCAATGTCGTAAACGCGCCATTGCAAGGCGCGCGCAGGCATCTGTGCACCCCGGCCCGGTCATACCATCGCTGCAAAGGGTGACAAGTCCCTCTACAGACAAGAAACGATCGCTGCCGGGAGATACATGATGTTCAGCAAGCAAGACCAGATCCAGGGTTACGACGACGCACTGCTGGCGGCGATGAATGCCGAGGAACAGCGCCAGGAAGATCACATCGAGCTGATCGCCTCGGAGAACTACACCAGCAAGCGCGTGATGCAGGCCCAAGGCAGCGGCCTCACCAACAAGTACGCCGAAGGCTACCCAGGCAAGCGCTACTACGGCGGCTGCGAGCACGTCGACAAGGTCGAGGCGCTGGCCATCGAGCGCGCCAAGCAGCTGTTCGGCGCCGACTACGCCAACGTGCAGCCGCACTCCGGCTCGTCGGCCAACGGCGCCGTGTACCTGGCCCTGCTGCAGGCCGGCGACACCATCCTGGGCATGAGCCTGGCCCACGGCGGCCACCTGACCCACGGCGCCAAGGTGTCGTCCTCCGGCAAGCTGTACAACGCCGTGCAGTACGGCATCGACACCACTACCGGCCTGATCGACTACGACGAAGTCGAGCGCCTGGCCGTCGAGCACAAGCCGAAGATGATCGTCGCCGGCTTCTCGGCCTACTCCAAGACCCTCGACTTCCCACGCTTCCGCGCCATCGCCGACAAGGTCGGTGCCCTGCTGTTCGTCGACATGGCCCACGTCGCCGGCCTGGTCGCCGCCGGCCTGTACCCGAACCCGATCCCCTTCGCCGACGTGGTCACCACCACCACCCACAAGACCCTGCGCGGCCCCCGTGGCGGCCTGATCCTGGCCAAGAGCAACGAAGAGATCGAGAAGAAGCTCAACGCCGCGGTCTTCCCCGGCGCCCAGGGCGGCCCGCTGATGCACGTGATCGCGGCCAAGGCCGTGTGCTTCAAGGAAGCGCTGGAGCCTGGCTTCAAGGCCTACCAGAAGCAGGTCATCGAAAACGCCCAGGCCATGGCCCAGGTGTTCATCGACCGCGGCTTCGATGTGGTCTCGGGCGGTACCGACAACCACCTGTTCCTGGTCAGCCTGATCCGCCAGGGCCTTACCGGTAAAGATGCCGACGCCGCCCTGGGCCGCGCGCACATCACCGTCAACAAGAACGCCGTGCCGAACGACCCGCAGTCGCCGTTCGTCACCTCGGGCCTGCGCATCGGCACCCCGGCCGTCACCACCCGTGGCTTCAAGGTGGCCCAGTGCGTGGCCCTGGCCGGCTGGATCTGCGACATCCTCGACAACCTCGGCGACGCTGACGTCGAAGCCGATGTGGCCAAGAACGTCGCCGCCCTGTGCGCAGACTTCCCTGTTTACCGCTGAGTGGAGTAAACGACCATGCAACGCTACTCGGGCTTCGGCCTCTTCAAACACTCCCTCAGCCACCACGAGAACTGGCAGCGCATGTGGCGCACGCCAACCCCTAAAAAGGTCTACGACGTGGTCATCGTCGGCGGTGGCGGCCATGGCCTGGCTACCGCCTACTACCTGGCCAAAGAGCACGGCATCACCAACGTTGCCGTGATCGAGAAGGGTTACCTGGGCGGCGGCAACACCGCCCGTAACACCACCATCGTGCGTTCCAACTACCTGTGGGACGAGTCGGCGCACCTGTACGAGCACGCCATGAAGCTGTGGGAGGGCCTGTCCCAGGACCTCAACTACAACGTGATGTTCTCCCAGCGCGGCGTGTACAACCTGTGCCACACCCTGCAGGACATCCGCGATTCCGAGCGCCGGGTCAACGCCAACCGCCTCAACGGCGTCGATGGCGAGCTGCTCAACACTGCCCAGGTCGCGGCCGAGATCCCCTACCTGGACTGCTCGAAGAACACCCGTTACCCGATCCTCGGTGCCACCGTGCAGCGCCGTGGTGGCGTGGCCCGTCACGATGCCGTGGCCTGGGGCTTCGCCCGTGCCGCCGACGCCCTGGGCGTGGACCTGATCCAGCAGACCGAAGTGATTGGCTTCCGTAAAGAGAACGGCGCCGTGATCGGCGTGGAAACCAACAAAGGCTTCATCGGCGCCAAGCGCGTCGGCGTGGTCACCGCCGGTAACTCCGGGCACATGGCCAGGCTCGCCGGCTTCCGCCTGCCGCTGGAGTCGCACCCGCTGCAAGCCCTGGTATCAGAGCCGATCAAGCCGATCATCGACAGCGTGATCATGTCCAACGCCGTGCACGGCTACATCAGCCAGTCCGACAAGGGCGACCTGGTGATCGGTGCCGGTATCGACGGCTGGGTCGGCTACGGCCAGCGCGGCTCGTACCCGGTGATCGAACACACCCTGCAGGCCATCGTCGAGATGTTCCCCAACCTCTCGCGCGTGCGCATGAACCGCCAGTGGGGCGGCATCGTCGACACTTCGCCGGACGCCTGCCCGATCATCTCCAAGACCCCGGTCAAGAACATGTTCTTCAACTGCGGCTGGGGCACCGGCGGCTTCAAGGCCACCCCGGGCTCGGGCAACGTGTTCGCCGCGAGCCTGGCCAAGGGCGAAATGCACCCACTGGCCGCGCCGTTCTCCATGGACCGTTTCTACAACGGTGCGCTGATCGACGAACACGGCGCTGCTGCCGTCGCCCACTGACCCGGAGACAACCGTCATGTTGCATATTTTCTGTCCCCACTGCGGCGAGCTGCGCTCCGAAGAAGAATTCCACGCTTCCGGCCAGGCCCACATCCCGCGCCCGCTGGACCCGGCCGCCTGCTCCGACGAGGAGTGGGGCACCTACATGTTCTTCCGCGACAACCCGCGTGGCATCCACCACGAGCTGTGGGACCACGTTGCCGGCTGCCGCCAGTACTTCAACGTCACCCGTGACACCGTGACCTACGAAATTCTGGAAACCTACAAGATCGGCGAGAAGCCTCAAGTCACCGCTGCCGGCAAGCAAAGCGCGGCATCCGCGACCGCCAAGGGCCAAGGGGAAAAAGTATGAGCCAGACCTATCGCCTCGCCAGCGGCGGCCGTATCGACCGCAGCAAGGTGTTGAACTTCACCTTCAACGGCAAGACCTACCAGGGCTATGCCGGCGACAGCCTGGCTGCCGCCCTGCTGGCCAACGGCGTCGACATCGTCGGGCGCAGCTTCAAGTACTCGCGCCCCCGCGGCATCATCGCCGCCGGTACCGAAGAGCCGAACGCCATCCTGCAGATCGGCTCCAGCGAAGCCACCCAGATCCCCAACGTGCGTGCCACCCAGCAGGCGCTGTACGCAGGCCTGGTCGCTACCAGCACCAACGGCTGGCCGAACGTCAACAACGACGTCATGGGCATCCTCGGCAAGGTGGGCGGCAGCATGATGCCGCCGGGCTTCTACTACAAAACCTTCATGTACCCGAAATCGTTCTGGATGACCTACGAGAAGTACATCCGCAAAGCCGCAGGCCTTGGCCGTGCGCCGCTGCAGAACGATCCGGACAGCTACGACTACATGAACCAGCACTGCGACGTGCTGATCGTCGGCGCCGGCCCCGCAGGCCTGGCCGCAGCCCTGGCCGCCGCCCGCAGCGGTGCCCGGGTGATCCTGGCTGACGAGCAGGAAGAGTTTGGCGGCAGCCTGCTCGACACCCGCGAAACCCTCGACGGCAAGCCCGCCGCCGACTGGGTCAACGCCGTGGTCAAAGAGCTGGAAAGCCTGCCGGAAGTGACCCTGCTGCCACGTGCCACGGTCAACGGCTACCACGACCATAACTTCCTGACCATTCACGAGCGCCTCACCGACCACCTCGGCGACCGCGCCCCGATCGGCCAGGTGCGCCACCGCGTGCACCGCGTGCGCGCCAAGCGTGTGGTGCTGGCCCCTGGCGCCCACGAGCGCCCGCTGGTGTACGGCAACAACGATGTGCCGGGCAACATGCTGGCCGGTGCGGTCTCCACCTACGTGCGCCGCTACGGCGTTGCGCCGGGCCGCAAGCTGGTGCTGTCGACCAACAACGATCACGCCTACCGCGCAGCGCTCGACTGGCACGACGCCGGCCTGCAAGTGGTGGCCATCGCCGACGCCCGCCACAACCCGCGTGGTTCGCTGGTTGAAGAGGCGCGTGCCAAGGGCATCCGCATTCTCACCTCCAGCGCCGTGGTCGAGGCCAAGGGCAGCAAGCATGTCACCGGCGCCCGTGTGGCCGCCATCGATGTAAAGGCACACAAGGTCACCAGCCCAGGCGAGACCCTCGAGTGCGACCTGATCGCTACGTCCGGCGGCTACAGCCCGATCGTCCACCTGGCTTCGCACCTGGGCGGCCGCCCGGTATGGCGTGACGACATCCTTGGCTTCGTGCCGGGGGATGCCCCGCAGAAGCGCGAGTGCGTCGGCGGCATCAACGGCGTCTATGCCCTCGGTGACGTGATTGCCGATGGTTTCGAAGGCGGCGCCCGCGCTGCCACCGAGGCCGGTTTCAAGGCTACCGTCGGCACCCTGCCGAAAACCGTGGCGCGCAAGGAAGAGGCCACCGTGGCGCTGTTCCAGGTGCCGCACGACAAGGGCAGCAAAGGGCCGAAGCAGTTCGTCGACCAGCAGAACGACGTCACCGCCGCCGGTATCGAACTGGCCACCCGCGAAGGCTTCGAGTCGGTCGAACACGTCAAGCGCTATACCGCGCTGGGCTTCGGCACCGACCAGGGCAAGCTGGGCAACATCAACGGCCTGGCCATCGCCGCCCGTTCGATCGGCATCACCATCCCGGAAATGGGCACCACCATGTTCCGCCCCAACTACACGCCGGTGACCTTCGGCGCGGTAGCAGGCCGGCACTGTGGCCACCTGTTCGAGCCGGTGCGCTTCACCGCCCTGCATGCCTGGCACGTGAAGAACGGCGCCGAGTTCGAGGACGTCGGCCAGTGGAAGCGCCCGTGGTACTTCCCTAAAGCCGGCGAGGATATCCACGCTGCCGTGGCCCGCGAGTGCAAGGCCGTGCGTGACAGCGTCGGCCTGCTGGACGCCTCCACGCTCGGCAAGATCGACATCCAGGGGCCGGACGCGCGCGAGTTCCTCAACCGCATCTACACCAACGCCTGGACCAAGCTCGACGTGGGCAAGGCCCGCTACGGCCTGATGTGCAAAGAGGACGGCATGGTCTTCGACGACGGCGTGACCGCCTGCGTCGGCGACAACCACTTCATCATGACCACCACCACCGGCGGCGCCGCCCGTGTGTTGCAGTGGATGGAGCTGTACCACCAGACCGAATGGCCGGAGCTGAAGGTGTACTTCACCTCGGTCACCGACCACTGGGCGACCATGACCCTGTCCGGCCCCAACAGCCGCAAGCTGCTCAGCGAGCTGACCGACATCGACATGGACAAGGAAGCCTTCCCGTTCATGACCTGGAAGGAAGGCAATGTCGGCGGCGTGCCGGCCCGGGTGTTCCGCATCTCGTTCACCGGCGAGCTGTCGTACGAAGTGAACGTGCAGGCCAACTACGCCATGGGCGTGCTGGAGCAGATCGTCGAGGCCGGCAAGAAGTACAACCTGACCCCGTATGGCACCGAGACCATGCACGTGCTGCGTGCCGAGAAGGGCTTCATCATCGTGGGCCAGGACACCGACGGTTCGATGAACCCGGACGACCTGAACATGAGCTGGTGCGTGGGCCGCAACAAGCCGTTCTCGTGGATCGGCCTGCGTGGCATGAACCGCGAAGACTGCCTGCGCGACAACCGCAAGCAGCTGGTGGGCCTCAAGCCGGTCGATCCCAAGGTGTGGCTGCCGGAAGGCGCCCAGCTGGTGTTCGACCCCAAGCAACCGATCCCGATGGACATGGTCGGCCACGTCACCTCCAGCTATGCCTCCAACTCCCTGGGCTATTCGTTCGCCATGGGTGTGGTCAAAGGCGGCCTCAAGCGCATGGGCGAGCGGGTGTATTCGCCACAGGCCGATGGCAGCGTGATCGAGGCGGAAATCGTCTCCGCGGTGTTCTTCGATCCGAAGGGTGAGCGGCAGAACGTCTAAGGCTCCGGCTGACAACATCGGACACTGTGGGAGCGGGTTCACCCGCGAATGCGATGCTGGCTTTACCGCCGCATTCGCGGGTAAACCCGCTCCCACAGGTTCGGTGCCCGCTCTGACCCACAAGAATTCAAGGCAGGTAAGAAATGAGCGCTATCAACGTCTTCCAGCAAAACCCCGGCCCTGATGCCAAGGCTCAGTCGCCACTGCACCACGCCGACCTGGCCAGCCTGGTCGGCAAGGGCCGCAAGAACGCAGGCGTGACCCTGCGCGAGAAGAAATTCCTCGGCCACCTGACCCTCCGTGGCAACAGCCACGACCCGGCCTTCGCCGGCGCCGTGCACAAGGCCCTGGGGCTGGAGCTGCCGGTGGCCCTGACCGTGGTCGCCAACGGCGACATCTCGCTGCAATGGATGGGCCCGGACGAGTTCCTGCTGATCGTCCCCGGCGGCCAGGAAGTGGAAGTCGAGAACAAGCTGCGTGCAGCCCTCGACGGCCAGCACATCCAGGTGGTCAACGTCAGCGGAGGGCAGACCCTGCTCGAGCTGCGCGGCCCCAACGTGCGCGACGTGCTGATGAAATCCACCAGCTATGATGTTCACCCGAACAACTTCCCGGTGGGCAAGGCCGTGGGCACCGTGTTCGCCAAGTCGCAACTGGTGATCCGCCGCACCGCCGAAGACACCTGGGAGTTGATGATCCGCCGCAGCTTCTCCGACTACTGGTGGCTGTGGCTGCAGGACGCATCGGCCGAATACGGCCTGGCCATCGAAGCCTAAGGGAGTACACAGCATGAGTCGGGCACCGGACACCTGGATTCTCACTGCCGACTGCCCGAGCATGCTCGGCACCGTCGATGTGGTGACGCGTCATCTCTACGAGCAGCGCTGCTACGTCACCGAGCACCATTCCTTCGATGACCGGCTGTCGGGGCGGTTCTTCATTCGCGTGGAGTTCCGCGCCCCGGACGGCTTCGACGAGGGCGGCTTTCGGGCCGGCCTTGCCGCGCGCAGCGAAGCCTTCGGCATGGCCTTCGAGCTGACCGCACCGCATCACCGCCCCAAGGTGGTGATCATGGTGTCCAAGGCCGACCACTGCCTGAACGATCTGCTGTACCGCCAACGCATCGGCCAACTGGCCATGGACGTGGTCGCGGTGGTGTCCAATCACCCCGATCTCGAACCCTTGGCTCACTGGCACAAGATCCCTTACTACCACTTTGCCCTCGACCCCCACGACAAGCCGGGGCAGGAGCGCAAGGTGCTGGACGTGATCGAGCAGACCGGTGCGGAGCTGGTGATCCTCGCCCGCTACATGCAGGTGCTGTCGCCCGAGCTGTGCCGCCGGCTGGATGGTTGCGCGATCAACATCCACCACTCGCTGCTGCCGGGGTTCAAGGGCGCCAAGCCGTATCACCAGGCCTACAACAAGGGCGTGAAGATGGTCGGTGCCACCGCGCACTACATCAACAACGACCTGGACGAAGGGCCGATCATTGCCCAGGGCGTCGAGGTGGTGGACCACAGCCACTACCCCGAAGACCTGATTGCCAAGGGGCGCGATATCGAGTGCCTGACCCTGGCGCGGGCGGTGGGGTATCACATTGAGAAGCGGGTGTTCCTGAACGCCAATCGTACCGTCGTTCTCTGAGCCGACCCCATCGCGGGGCAAGCCCGCTCCCACGTTGATAGCGTGGGAGC
>NZ_JBDJLM010000128.1:0-7728 GCF_039673365.1 Pseudomonas sp. TWI923
GGCTTGCCCCGCGATGAGGCCAACCCGGGCCACGTCCCTGCCTGATCGGGCCTCATCGCGGGGCAAGCCCGCTCCCACGCGTCAGCTCAGGCGCCGCGCCGGCAGCCACAACCTCACCCGCACCCCGCCTGGCACGTTGTCCACCGCCAGCGAGCCGCCATGCAGTTGCATCACCTCGGCGACGAAGTTCAACCCCAGCCCGGTGCTCTTGCGCCCGGTATCCGGCCTTGGCAGTGAATAGAACCGCTCGCTCACCCGCCCCAGCGCGTACTCGGGAATCGCCTGCCCCTGGTTGAACAGGCTCAGCGCCACCCGCTCGCCCTCGCGCTCCAGCTCGAACAGCAAGGCGCCGCCCTGCGGGGTGAAGTCCAGGGCGTTGTCCAACAGGTTGGCCAGCGCCTGGCGCATCAGGAACGGGTCGCACCACAGGCGCATATCCACCGGCACCCGCTGGCGCACCTGCAAGCCGGCATTGTCGATACGCGCCCCTTGGGCCAACAGCAGTTCATCGACCAGCGCCGCCAACGCCACCTGCTGTTCGTCCTCCAGCGCCTGCATCTGCTCGACCCGGGCCAGGTTGAGCAGGCGCTCGATCATCTGCTGCAGGCGCTCGCTCTCACGCTCGATATTGCCGGCGAAGCGCGCCCGCTGCTCGTCCGGCATGGGGCCCTGGAGCAGCTCCGAGGCGCCGCGGATCGCCGCCAACGGGCTCTTCAGCTCATGGGTAAGGGTGTGCACGTAGCGCTCGACATAGGCCTTGCCTTCCAGCTGCGTACGCATGCGCTCCACCGCCGTGGCCAGCTGCTGCAGCTCGCCGCCCTTGTAGTGCGGCAAGGCGGCGCGCTCGCCTTCGCTGACCGCCTGGGCATAGTGGGTGAGCCGGCGCAGCGAACGGGTCAGCCACCACGACAGCGCCGCGCCGACCAACAGGCCGAGCACGATCAACCCCAGCCCGAGAGTCAGCAGGCGCTTCTCGGAGCGGTCGATGTAGGGTTGCAGCGAGCTGTTGGGCTTGGCCACCGTCACCACGCCGATGATCTGCCCATCATCGAGGATCGGCGCCGCCACGTGCATCACCGAGGTGCTTTCGTCGTCCGGGTCGCTGCGGGTCGAGCGCGCGCCGTACTGCCCGCGCAGGGTGAGGTAGACATCGTTCCAGCGCGAATAGTCCTTGCCCAGGGCCTGGCCGCTGGAGTCGAGCAACACGATGCCCTTGGCGTCGGTGACATAGATGCGGTGGCTGACCTGGTTCTTCGCCAGCCCCCAGATCTGCGCGCTGGGGCGGCGCTCGCCGTAGGACTGCAGCACCTGCGACAGGCGGCTCTGGTTCAGGGTGCCGTGCTTGACGTCGTCATGGAGGATTTCCGCCAGCAGGTTGGCGGTGTCCACCAATGTCTCCTCGGAGGACTGGCGCACCACCGGGCGGATCTGTTCGCGCACGGTATTGAGCAGAAAATAACCGGCCAGCCCGACGAACAGGAAATACACCAGGAAGATGCGAATCCCCAGGCGCATCAGGCGTGCTCCGGGCTGTAGCTGTAGCCCAGGCCGCGGTGGGTCTGGATCGGTTCGGCGTCGGCGGCCACCTGGCGCAGCTTGGCGCGCAGGCTCTTGATATGGCTGTCGATGGTGCGTTCGTAGCCCACATCCGAGGCCACGCCCAGGCCATCGAGCAACTGCTCGCGACTGAACACCCGCCGCGGTTGTTCGAGCAGGCATTGCAGCAGGCGGAATTCGTGGCGGGTCAGCGCCAGCGCCTGGCTGCGATAGACGATACGCATGGCCAGGCTGTCGAGCTGGAACGGCGTGCTGTCTGTGGCCGGCTCGCTGCGTGGCGCCATGCGCTTGAGGATCGCCCTGACCCGGGCCGCCACTTCGCGCGGGCTGAACGGTTTGACCACGTAGTCGTCGGCACCGATTTCCAGGCCCAGCACGCGGTCGATCTCGGCGTCGCGGGCACTGAGGAACATCACCGGCACCTCGGTAAAGCGGCGCAGTTGGCGGCAGGTTTCGAAGCCGCTGATGTCCGGCAGGCCAATGTCGAGGATCACCAGGTCGGCCGGGCGCAGGCGCTGCTGCTCGAGCGCGGCACTGCCCAGGGTCACCCATTCGGTGCTGTGGCCATCGGCCTGCAGGGCGTACACCAGGGTGTCGGCGATGGCGGATTCGTCTTCGACGATGAGGATGTGGGGCATCTGAGCGGCAAGCCTCAAGCTGCAAGCTTCAAGTGAAAGCGGATCGCGGCAACTTACACCGATCCGCTGTTTCTTGCAGCTTGTCGCTTGAAACTTGCAGCTGGCGAATCAGCAGCTCGGCTTGCCCGCGGTGAATTTCTCGGCCGGGTTCACCGCCGCCTTGAACTTCTTCAACGCCTTGGCACCGACCAGCAACGGATAGTTGAAGTTGCTGCGATCGACCAGGTTGACCTCCACGGTGCGCTTCACGTCACCCAGGCACAGCTCCAGGTCGACTACCGGGCGGCGGGACAGCTCGGGGGCATCGCCCTCCTCGTCCTCGTCGGCGCGGTTCTTGATCTTGCTGATGCGCGAAACCTCATGCTCGTAGACCTTGCCATCGGCGTCCTTGGTTGCCAGGCGAAAGCGCACCCACTCCTTGCCGTCACGGCTGAACAGCTCGATATCCTTGGCCGACAACGACGCGGTGTAGGCACCGGTGTCCATCTTGGCTTTCAGGGTTTCGCCGATCTCCGGCAACTTGATGTTCTCGTAACGGCCGTAGAGCGTGGGCTCGGCGGCCATGACCGGCAACGCCAGCAGGGACAGCAGGGCAAGCAAGGGTTTCACGGGGCAGGCTTCCTTGAGAGGGGTCAGTGCTTAGACTGCGCGGGCAGGATAGGTTCGTTGCCACAGGTTAAACAACACAATGTGAAACATTTGTGCCACTTAATGGACGTACGACGTTTGGCGTAGGCCCCCGGGCTGCTTATCATTGCCGCCCGTACCTTTCACACAACAAGAGTTCCCTTATGCGTCGCCTGTTGACTGGCCTGCTCACCACCACCCTGCTGCTGCTCAACACCCTGGTGATGATCGGCCCGCTGCTGGTTTTCGCCCTGCTCAAGTTGGTGCTGCCTGGGCGCGGGCGCGACTATGCCTCCGCCGGGGTGATGTGGATGGCCGAAAGCTGGTCGGAAGTCGACAAGGCCATCTTCGCCCTGTGCATCCCCACCCAATGGGAGGTGCGCGGCGTCGACACCCTGCGCCAGGACACCTCGTACCTGTGCATCAGCAACCACCAGACCTGGGTCGACATCCCCGCGCTGATCGAAAGCCTCAACCGCCGCGTGCCGTTCTTCAAGTTCTTCCTCAAGAAGGAGCTGATCTGGGTACCGCTGCTGGGCCTGGCCTGGTGGGGGCTGGACTACCCGTTCATGAAGCGCTACAGCAAGGCCTTCCTCGACAAGCACCCGGAGCTCAAGGGCAAGGACCTGGAAATCACCAAGGCCGCCTGCGAGCTGTTCAAGCGCCAGCCGGTGACCGTGGTCAACTACCTCGAAGGCACCCGCTTCACCCAGGCCAAGCATGCCCAGCAGCAGTCGCCCTACCGCCACCTGCTCAAACCCAAGGCCGGCGGCGTGGCCTTTGTGCTGGCGGCGCTGGGCGAACAGCTCGATGCGTTGCTGGACGTTACCATCGTCTACCCGGGCAACAAGGCCCCGGGGTTCTGGGACCTGCTCAACGGCAGCATCAGCCGGGTGATCATCGACATTCGCGTGCGTGAGCTGGACCCGGCGCTGTGCGCGGGCGATTACGAGAACGACCCGGTGTTCCGCCAGGCCGTGCAGAACTGGGTGAACCAGTTGTGGGTGGAAAAAGATCAGCGGATCGAGGAACTGCGGGCAGAGATGCGTTGAAACCATCGCGGGGCAAGCCCGCTCCCACAGAATCGTACAAGTCCTGTGGGAGCGGGCTTGCCCCGCGATAGGGCCCGCCAAATCACCGCGAAACCCCGATTAAAATCCAGATTAATAATCGACATTAGCAACTCTTTGTTTGTCACCACCCACCCTGGTGGATAAAAATCGATCAACCACAACTACAAAAAAGCCAGGATTGATCGATGGCAACCCAACCTTGCTCCGCCCCCGCGCAACTGCGCCGTGTCCTGGGCCTGCCCGCCCTGGTGTTCTTCGGCCTGGTGTACATGGTCCCGCTGACCATCTTCACCACCTACGGCATCGTCACCGAGCTCACCGGTGGCCGCACTGCCGGCGCCTACCTGGTCACTCTGCTGGCCATGCTGTTCACCGCCACCTCCTACAGCTTCATGGTCCGGCGCTTCCCCGTCGCGGGCTCGGCGTACTCCTACACCAACATGGCCTTCGGCCCCAACGTGGGCTTCCTGGCCGGCTGGTCGCTACTGCTCGATTACCTGTTCATCCCGATGATCAACTACCTGCTGATCGGGCTGTTCCTCAACATCGCCTTCCCGGCCATCCCGGCCTGGGCGATCGTGCTGGCCTCCATCGCCCTGGTGACGGTGCTCAACGTGATCGGCATCCACTCGGTGGCCAAGACCAGCAACCTGATCGTCGGCGCACAGATTGTCTTCATCGGGGTGTTCGTTGCCCTGTCGTGGCAAGGCCTGGCCGGGCAGCCGGTGGATCTGCTGGCGCCATTGCGCGGTGATGGCAGTGCGCCGGGCTTCGGCGCGCTGATGGCGGGGGCGGCGGTGCTGTGCCTGTCGTTCCTCGGCTTCGACGCCGTGTCTACCCTGGCCGAAGAGTGCAAGGACGCCCGCCGCGACGTGCCCCGGGCGATCATCCTCACCACCCTGGGCGCCGGTGTGCTGTTTACCGTGCTGGCCTATGTCAGCCAGCTGGTGCTGCCGGGCAGCCACTTCGCCAACGCCGATGCGGCGGCCAACGAAGTGATGCTCAAGGCCGGCGGGCAGTTCCTCGCCAACTTCTTCACCGCCGCCTTCGTCGCCGGCAGCCTGGGTTCGGCGCTGGCCTCGCAGGCGGCGGTGTCGCGCATCCTGTTCACCATGGGCCGCGACCGTGTGCTGCCGCAGCGCAGCTTCGGTTATCTGTCGCCGCGCTTCGGCACACCGGTATTCGCCACCCTGCTGGTGTCGGCGTTCTCGCTGCTGGCGTTGGTGATCGACCTGGCCACCCTGGCCTCGCTGATCAGCTTCGGCGCACTGGTGGCGTTCTCGGCGGTGAACCTGGCGGTGGTGAAGACGCATCTGGTGAACGAAGGCGCGCATCGCAACCTCAAGGGGTTGCTGCGCTACGGCGCGGTGCCGCTGGTGGGGTTGAGCCTGACCCTGTGGCTTTGGACCAGCCTGTCGGCGCTTACGCTGGTGATCGGGTTGTGCTGGTTTGCCCTGGGGTTGGCTTACCTGGCGGCGCTGACGGCGGGCTTCCGCAAGCCGGTGCGCCTGGTGGATTTCACCGAAGCCGCCTGACTCACGCAGTTCTGCTTTTTGTAGGAGCGGCCTTGCCGGGGCGCCGGACCGGCAAGGCCGCTCCTACAGGGTCCGCGTCAGGTGATTAGACCGAAGGCTGGGCCAACGGCGCTGGCGTTGTCCACAGATTCCCCAGGTTCTGCAGCAACGACCCGGCAATCCCCTGCTGCCCCAGGTATTGCAGGATCAACGGTGCAAACTGCCCGATCATCCCGGTATCCAGGCCCAGTGCCTTGAACGCGGTATCCAGGTCGTTGCGGTTCTGCACCTCGCCACCCAGCGCATTGCCCAGCGGCGAGTCGGTCTTGCCGTTGCCCAGCAACTGCCCCAGGCCGCTCAACCCGCCCAATGCACTGGCACCCGAGAGCAAGTCCAGCCCCGGCACGGCCTTGGTCAGCTGGCCATAGTCATCGCCGCTGAGGTTGTTGCGCGCCAGCCCCAGCATCGCCCCGGCGCCGCCGATGGCCTGCTCGGGGGTGATCTTCAACTCGCTGCCCAAGGTGTTGAGCAGGTTGGCCTGGGCCGCAGGTGCCTGCACCTGGGCGCCCTGCTCCTGGTTTTGCGTGGCGGATACCGCATTGGCGACGTCGCTGAGGTTGAAGGCGAACACCGGGCTTGCGGCCAGGGTCATCAGGGTTGCCAGGGTGAATGCTTTCATCGGGAGGGACCTCGTCGGCCGGAATGGCCGGGAAACGAGGGGTTTGACTGGAGGTTTGAACCTTTGTTCCGGGCCGATTGTCGGCGCAATTCGGGCTGGACGATGCCTCGCAGCATGGTTCAAGCAGGCATGAAAAAGCCCCTCTGCAAGAGGGGCTCTTTTCACTTCACATCCCTTACGCCGCGCCCCACATCTTGTGCGGGTCGATCACGAATTTCTTCGGCACGCCGGCATCGAACTCGCCATAGCCTTCCGGCGCCTGGTCGAGGTTGATCACCTGCACGCCCACCACTTCGGCGATGTTGATGCGGTCCCACATGATCGCCTGCATCAGCTGGCGGTTGTACTTCATGGTCGGGGTCTGGCCGGTGTGGAAGCTGTGCGACTTCGCCCAACCCAGGCCGAAGCGGATGCTCAGCGCGCCGATCTTGGCGGCGGCGTCCACCGCACCCGGGTCTTCGGTCACGTACAGGCCAGGGATACCGATGCTGCCGGCCACCCGGGTGACTTGCATCAGCGAGTTCAGCACGGTGGCCGGCGCTTCATGCTTGGCCCCTTCGTGGCCATGGCCACGGGCCTCGAAGCCTACGGCATCGACGGCGCAGTCCACTTCTGGCTCACCGAGGATGTCGATGATCTGCTCGTGCAGCGGGGTGTCCTTGGACAGGTCGACCACTTCGAAGCCCTGGGACTTGGCGTGGGCCAGGCGGGCCGGGTTGAGGTCGCCGACGATCACGCAGGCGGCGCCCAGCAGGCGGGCAGACGCGGCGGCGGCCAGGCCGACCGGGCCGGCACCGGCTACGTAAACGGTGCTGCCTGGGCCAACGCCGGCAGTCACGGCACCGTGATAACCGGTTGGCAGGATGTCGGACAGGCAGGTCAGGTCACGGATTTTCTCCATGGCCTTGTCGCGGTCCGGCAGTTTCAGCAGGTTGAAGTCGGCGTAAGGCACCAGCACGTATTCGGCCTGGCCGCCGGTCCAGTCGCCCATGTCGACGTAACCGTAGGCGCCACCGGCGCGGGCCGGGTTGACGGTGAGGCACACGCCGGTGTGCATCTCTTTGCAGGAGCGGCAGCGGCCGCAGGCGACGTTGAACGGCACGGACACCAGGTCACCGATCTTCAGGCGCTCGACGTCACGCCCCATCTCGACGATTTCACCGGTGATTTCGTGGCCCAGTACCAGGCCGACCTGGGCAGTGGTACGGCCACGGACCATGTGCTGGTCGGAGCCGCAGATGTTGGTGGAGACCACCTTGAGGATGACGCCGTGTTCGATCTTCTTGCCGCGCGGGTCCTGCATTTTCGGGTAGTCGATCTTCTGTACTTCGACCTTGCCAGCGCCGAGATACACCACTCCACGATTGCCAGACATGCTCTTACCTCGCTTGATTTGTATTTATGCAGCGTTGGTTGAAGCGCCGCCATCCATGGGCGGCCTGTGTTACTGGAATGAAGGGAATTGTGGGCTTGATGGGGGATGTCGCAGTGACTGGTTGCGACAAAGGGATACCTGTTTGCGGCGCAGGGCTGTCGCAAAAAACATCGCGGGGGGAGCCCCCCCCCCCCCCAAAAAACAGGGTGCGGGGGTGGCCCCCCACGGGGGGGGCGCAGAGGAACAAGGTAAAAATGGGGTGGAA
>NZ_JBDJLM010000129.1:0-7473 GCF_039673365.1 Pseudomonas sp. TWI923
GCTAAATTTTTTGTTTTTAAACTCGCATGAGTGGGGGGGGTTTTGGCGGGGGGGGGGGGCCCCGTGGCAAGTCCCCCCGCGATGCGTGGAAAGACCCATACTGAAACATCACGAATCATCTCAATCCGCATTCTCGCTTTTGTGTCGAACCCTGCGCGTCTTAGGCTATCCAACCCTGGAGCGCGCCTTTTCGTACGGAGGTGAAGCATGAATCCCACACTGCCAGCCCTGGCCATTGGCCTGTTGCTGAGCCTGCCGCTGCAGGCCGCTGCCGTTGCGCCCGTGCAATTGGCTGCCAGCGACAGTAACAACCCCTACAACAGCCCGATCCAGCGCGCCAACCCCAATAGCCGCCAGGGCAGCGTGCCCGCCACCCCTCCGGTGCGCGGCCCGTCCACCCAGCCCAACCCGCGCCCGCCGACCCTCGACAACCGTGGTATCGGTAACGGCGACAACCTGCGCCGCGAGCAGCGGGCGCCCAACCTGGAACCCACCCGGCCAGCGCGCGATTCGCTACGCGTGCCCTGACCCTATCGAAGGAACCGAGCATGACGCCACGCACCTGGTTGACCACCCTGGCCGCCGCCAGCCTGTTTCCCCTGCTGGCTCACGCCGCCTCCGAGCAACAGTTTCCCAGTGAACAAGGCCAGCTGACCGTCAGCACCGTTGCCGACGGCCTGCTCAACCCCTGGGCCCTGGCCTTCCTGCCAGGTGGCACGGACATGCTGGTGACCGAGCGCCCCGGCAACCTGCGTATAGTTAGTGCCGAAGGCAAGGTCGGCCCGCCGCTGTCCGGTGTACCCAAGGTCTGGGCCGAAGGGCAGGGCGGGCTGCTCGATGTGGTGTTGTCGCCTGACTTCGCCAAGGACCATACGATCTACCTGTCGTTTGCCGAAGAAGGCGCCGACGGCAGGGCCGGCACGGCGGTGGGCCGTGGCCAGCTGTCGACGGACAGGGCGCGGCTGGAGAACTTCACGGTGATCTTCCGCCAGCAGCCCAAGCTGTCGGTGGGTAACCACTTCGGCTCGCGCCTGGTGTTCGATCGCGACGGCTATCTGTTCATTGCCCTGGGCGAGAACAACCAGCGCCCCACCGCGCAGGACCTGGACAAGCTGCAAGGCAAGATCGTGCGCATCTTCCCCGACGGCAAAGTACCCAAGGACAACCCCTTCGTCGGCCGCGACCAGGTGCGCCCGGAAATCTGGTCGTTGGGCCACCGCAACCAGCAAGGCGCCGCGCTCAACCCCTGGACCGGCAAGCTGTGGACCCACGAGCATGGCCCGCGCGGCGGCGACGAGATCAACATCCCTGAGCCCGGCAAGAACTATGGCTGGCCGCTCGCCACCCACGGCATCAACTACTCGTTGTTGCCGATCCCCGAGGCCAAGGGCAAGCATGTCGATGGCATGGTCGACCCGCACCATGTGTGGGAGAAGTCGCCCGGCATCAGCGGCATGGCCTTTTACGACAGCCCGAGGTTCAAAGCCTGGGACCACAACCTGTTCATCGGCGCGTTGGCCACCCAGGAGCTTATCCGCTTGCAGCTCAAGGGGGACAAGGTGGTGCATGAAGAACGCTTGCTGGGGGAGCTGAAGGCGCGCATCCGCGATGTGCGGGTGGGGCCGGATGGCTACCTGTATGTGCTGACCGATGACAAGGATGGCGCCTTGTTGAAGGTGGGGTTGAAGCAAGGCTGATCCAGCCCATCGCGGGGCAAGTGGGAGCACCGTCTTACTGTAGGAGCGGCCTTGTGTCGCGAAAGGGTCGCGAAGCGGCCCCAGTTTTCAGCTACGCAACAAAAATCGCTGGGGCTGCTACGCAGCCCTTTCGCGACACAAGGCCGCTCCTACAGCTGCCGCGCAGTACATGTGGGAGCGGCGGTGCGCCGCTGTGACTTGCCCCGCGATGGGGTCGAATCTGTCGTACCATGGCCCTTTCCCATCAGATCGCCCGGCATGACCCCCGAATCCCTCTACCACCAGGCCCTCAACGACCGAGGCTTCGTCCCCGACCCGGCCCAGGCCGCTGCCGTCGCCGCCCTGCAGGGCTGTTTCGACGCCCTGCACCAGCGCCAACCCAGCCAGGGCCTGTACCTCTGGGGCCCGGTCGGCCGTGGCAAGACCTGGCTGATGGACCTGTTCCACCGTTGCCTGAAGGTTCCAGCCAGGCGCCAGCACTTCCACCATTTCATGGCCTGGGTCCACCAGCGGCTGTTCCAGCTCAATGGCACGGCCGACCCACTCAGGGCCCTGGCCAGCGGCCTGGCCGAAGAAATCCGGGTGCTGTGCTTCGACGAACTGTTCGTCAGCGATATTGGCGATGCGATCATTCTCGGCCGGCTGTTCCAGGTGCTGTTCGACCACGGCGTGGTCATCGTCGCCACCTCCAACCAGCCGCCTGCGCAGCTCTACCGCGATGGTTTCAACCGCGAGCGCTTCCTCCCGGCCATCGCCGCCATCGAACGGCATATGCAGGTATTGGCGGTAGCCGGCGAGCAGGACCATCGCCTGCATCCGGGCGCCCAGCGCCAGCGCTACTGGGTTGTCGAACCCGGGCAGCCGAGCGCTCTCGAAGCCGTGTTTCGCCAGTTGAGCCCAGAGGCGCCTGGCAGCGATCAGCCGTTGCAGGTCGGCTCCCGGCAGATCCGTACGCTGCGCCATAGCCAACACGCGCTCTGGTGCCATTTCAGCGACCTGTGCGAGCAGCCCCTGGCGGCGATGGATTTCATGGCCCTGTGCGACCGCTTCCCGGCGATCCTGGTCAGTGGCATCCCGGCCCTCGGTGGCGAGCAGCAGGCAGGGCGCATTGCACGCGGCACCGAAGATGGCGCCGCGCGCGTCGAGGCCGGTGATCGCCTGCTGCCAACGTTGGCGCCCAAGGATGACAGCGTGCGCCGCTTCATTGCCCTGGTCGACGAATGCTATGACCGGCGGGTGGCGCTGTACCTGGAAGCTGAGGTTCCCCTGGATGCGCTCTACACTCAAGGGTATCTGGCGTTCCCGTACCAACGGACCCTGAGCCGGCTACGGGAGATGCAACTGCAACGCTTCGCCTGAAGGAGCCGACCATGCAGCCACTGTCGCAGCACTTGCTGACCCAGGCCTACAACAATGGCTGGGCCAACCACCGTTTGTACAAGGCCTGCCTGCAACTGAGCCACGATGAGTTCGTCGCCCCGCGGTGCAGTTTCTTCCCTTCGATCAAGGCCACCCTCAACCATTTGCTGACGGTGGACTGGTTCTACCTCGACGCGCTGGAGTGCGAGCAGCGCGGCGAGGCGCCCGACCCGGATGGCGAGCGCTTCTTCCAGCCCGAGCAACCCTTCGTCACCTGCAGCGACCTGCAGGCGCAACAGGCCCAGGCCGACCAGCGGTTGATCAGCTATTGCCGGCAGTTGAGCGATGACCAGTTGGCGCGTTATGTGAGCATCGTGCGCCCTGAGCGGGTGCAGCGCGAGCAGCGTCTGCGGGTGTTGGCGCACCTGTTCGAGCACCAGATCCATCATCGTGGGCAGGTGCATGCGATGCTCAGTGATACGACGGTGAAGCCACCGCAACTGGATGAGTTCTTCTGCGAGGAGGAGGCCGGCTTGCGGGCGGATGATTTCGCCGAGTTGGGTTGGAGCGAAGAGCTGGTCTGGCCCAAGTGAACTGGGGCGCTCTGTTCTGGATAGCGGTCAGTGAAAGGTGTTACCCGCCGTGAAACCAGCCCAGGGTAATCGTCGCCACCACGATGTAGCGCCCGCCCTTGGCCAGGGTGACCAGCAGCAGGAAACGCCAGAAGGGTTCACGCATGATCCCGGCGATCAGCGTGAGCGGGTCGCCGATCACCGGCATCCAGCTCAGCAGCAGCGACCACTGCCCCCAGCGCTGGTAGCGCTGTTGTGCGCGCTCGAGCTGGCTGGCGCTGAACGGGAACCAGCGCTTGTCGCGCAGGTGCTCGATGGCCCGGCCCAGCAGCCAGTTGACGACAGAGCCCAGCACGTTGCCCAGGGTTGCGATCAGCAGCAGGGTGGCCCAGGCCTCGGGCTCGCGCAGCAACAGGCCGACCAGCACAGCTTCCGATTGCAGCGGCAGCAGCGTGGCGGCGCCGAAGGCGCTGAAGAACAGCGCCCAGAGGCTGAGCATCAGTAGTTGGCGACCACGGTGTCCTGGCCGTCGCGGGTGACGCCGATGACCTGGTAGGCATCCTTGTGATCACCCATTTCCATGCCCGGCGAGCCCATGGGCATGCCGGGGACTGCGAGGCCCTTGAGGTCATCGCGCTTGGCCAGCAGGCGCACCTGTTCGGCCGGTACATGGCCTTCGACGAACTTGCCGTTGATCACGCCGGTGTGGCACGACGCCAGGCGCGGCGCCACGCCCAGGCGCTGCTTGACCGCGCTCATGTTCGGTTCGACGTGGTCATTGACGGTGAAGCCGTTATCGCTCAGGTGCTTGATCCATTCCTTGCAGCAGCCGCAGTTGGGATCGCGGTACACGTCGATGGTTTCGCCAGCCTGGGCCAGGCCGGTGACGGCCAGCAGGCCGAGGGTGAGCAGGTGTTTGCGCAGCATGGTGAAACTCCTGTGAAACAACACACAATTTTTTGACGGGGTACGCCCCCTGTGGGAGCGGGCTTGCCCCGCGATCATCGGTGTAGCTGGTGCCGTCCATCGCGGGGCAAGTCGCATCGGCGCACCGCCGCTCCCACAAAGGTTATCAATGGCCTTAGAAGCGCAGACGAACCCCAGCGACCAAACGAGTCTGGCCAATGTCTTCGCCATCTTCCCGGGCCTGATCGGCGCGGTTGCCGTGCAGGCGGTTGAAGCTGACCCCGACGTAGGGCGCAAAGCCTCGGGTGATTTCGTAGCGCAGGCGCAGGCCCACTTCGCTTTCGGCCAGGCCCGAGCCCTGTTCGCGGCCAGCGTCGTTGCGCCCGAAGAAGTTGGCTTCGACGGTCGGTTCGAGGACCCAGCGATTGGTCAGCAGCATAGCGTAACCGGCCTCCAGGCGCAGCGCGGTCTGCTGTCGCTCGCCGGCGTAGGCGGTGGCCTCCAGTTCCAGGCCATACAGCGGCGTGCCCTGGATGCCGAACGCCGCCCAGCTCTGGCCGCTGGCGGGCTTGAAGTCCTGGCGCACGCCGCCGACCAGCTCCCACCAGGGGCTGATGGCATGCCCCCAAAGGGCCTGCAGCTCGGCTTTGTGGGTCTTGCCCTGTTCACGCTCGCCCTCGGTGCGCAGCCATAGGCGGTCGATGTCGCCACCCACCCAGGCCGTGGCGTTCCAGTTCAGCGCGCTGCTGCTCTCGAAGTTCTGGTACTCCAGCTGGTCGACGATCACTGCCCAGTTGATGGCGCGGTCGTGTACCTGGTGGCCGGGCAGCGGCGGGAAGGCGGCGTGGCGGTCGGCGTCGGTGATCACGGGCAAGGGGGTGCGGGGTTGGGTGCTGGCGGGCGCGCCGTGATTCATCTGGCCATGGTCCATCTTGCCGTGGTCCATGGGCATGGCAGCGTGGTTCATCTGCCCGTGGTCCATGGGCATGGCGCCATGGTTCATGTGTTCCATCCCGGCGGCCAGCGCCCGCTCGCTGGCCAGCAGGGCGAACAGGGCGACGCCGGTGGCAATGCGGCGGTTGGTCATCTCATTCATCGACGCGTACCTCGCGGAACATGCCGGTCTCCATGTGGTAGAGCAGGTGGCAGTGGTAGGCCCAGCGGCCCAGGGCATCGGCTGTGACGCGGTAGCTGCGGCGGCTGCCCGGCGGCATGTCGAGGGTGTGCTTGCGTACCAGGAAACGCCCCTGTTCATCCTCGAGGTCGCTCCACATGCCGTGCAGGTGGATGGGGTGGGTCATCATGGTGTCGTTGACCAGGGTGATGCGCACCCGCTCGCCGTACTTCAGGCGCAAGGGCTCGGCGTCGCTGAACTTGATGCCGTCGAACGACCAGGCGAAGCGCTCCATGTGCCCGGTCAGGTGCAGCTCGATGTCCCGTGACGGTTCGCGGCCGTCCGGGTCGGGGTAGGGGCTGCGCAGGTCGGCGTAGGTCAGCACCCGGCGGCCGTTGTCGCGCAGGCCCAGGCCTGGGTCGGAAAGGTTGGGCCGTGGGGCCATGGTCTGCATGTCCACCAGCGGGTTGTCGGTTTCGCTGGCAGGGTGCTGCTGCATGCCCGACATGGCTGAATGATCCATGCCTGCCATGCCGTCGTGGTCCATCCCGGCCATGTTCGAATGATCCATCCCGCCCATCCCGCCATGGCCCATGTCATCCATGGTCAACACCGGGCGCGGGTCGGGCGCGGGTACCGGTGCCTGCAACCCGGCGGCGCGGGCCAGGGTGCCGCGGGCGTAGCCGGTGCGGTCCATGCTCTGGGCATACAGGGTGTAGGCCGGCAAGTCGCCTACGGTCACCAGCACGTCATAGGTCTCGGCCACGGCGATGCGCAGCTCGTCCACCGTCACCGGGGTGACCGGCAGGCCGTCGGCGGCAATCACCGTCAGTTTCAAACCAGGGATGCGGAAGTCGAAGTAGGTCATCGCCGAGGCGTTGATCAGGCGCAGGCGCACGGTTTCGCCGGGCTGGAACAGGCAGGTGAAGTTGCCGTCCGGCGGCTGGCCGTTGAGCAGGTAGGTGTAACTGGCAGCGCTGATGTCGGCCAGGTCGGTCGGGCTCATGCGCATTTTGGCCCAGGCCCAGCGATTTTCTGCCGCGTTGGCGAAACCCTGGTCTGCCACATCGTCGATGAAATCGCCGACCGTGCGCTTGTTGTAGTTGAAGGCGTCGGACTGCTTCTTCAGCGTCGCCATCAGCGCTTGCGGCGCCTGGTCCGACCAGTCGCTGAGCAGCAGCACATGGTCGCGCTGGTACTGATGCGGCTCGGGTTCGCGCGGTTCGATGACGATGGCACCGTACACCCCGGCCTGTTCCTGCAGCCCGGAATGGCTGTGGTACCAGTAGGTGCCACTCTGCTTCAGGGTGAACTGGTACAGGTAATCGCCGCCCGGTTCGATGCCGGCGAAGCTCAGGCCCGGCACGCCGTCCATGTTGGCCGGCAGGATGATGCCGTGCCAGTGGATCGAGGTGTCCTGGTCCAGGTGGTTGCGCACCCGCAGGGTCACGGTGTCGCCTTCGCGCCAGCGCAATTGCGGGCCAGGCAGGCTGCCATTGATGGTCAGCGCGGTGCGTGGCTTGCCGGTGATGTTGACCGGGGTCTGGCCGATGAACAGCTCGAACTGCTGGCCGCTCAGGTCGTGCAGCGGCAGGCGGCCCTCGGCGGCCTGGGCCAGCGGGCGCCACAGGCCGAGGCCGGCCAGGGCGGTGGCGGCGCCCAGGCCCTTGACGAAGGTGCGGCGGGTGGGGGTAGGTGGCATGGCGTGGTCTCGGTTGTGGCCGTCGCCCCCCATCGCGGGGCAAGCCCGCTCCCCCCCGGGGGCGGGCGGGCCCCCCCCAAGCCCGCCAAAAACCCCCACCAGAGACACCCTCAAAGCCCCCCC
>NZ_JBDJLM010000130.1:0-7166 GCF_039673365.1 Pseudomonas sp. TWI923
CCGTTGTCGAAGGCAAGCGGGGGCCCCGCCCGCTCCCACATGCCCTGGGTGGGTGGGGGCTGGCCCCGCGATGACGTCAGTAGCCATTACGCAACAAGCGCTGATGCCACAGCGTTTGCTCATCCAACGGCACATCAACCAGATACTGATACTTCCCCGCCACCCGGCACGCCACCGCCACCCCATCCCGGTACAGCAGCCGATTGCCGTTCACCGCCGGCACCTTGGCCCCCGGCAACAAGGTGCCCACCAGGTTCAACGGATCGCAACCACTCACCACCACCAGCGCCCCGTCCGCTTCGCGCCTGCGCACCTGGCGCAATACCCCGATGGCTTCGGGCAAGGCGAACTGCTCGCCGGCCAGCCCGGCGATAAAGCGCCCGCCACGGATCTCGCCACGGGCTTCGAGGCGGTGATAGCAATGCAGCAACTCACGCCACGACGGCAGCACATCGCTTTCACGCTCCAGCAGGCGCCAGCACACCACGCCGTAGCGACGCAGCAGGCTGCGGGCGATGTGTTCCAGGCGCTGGTCAAGGTCGACTGCGCTGCCCGCGCGGCGCAATAGCGCCCAGCGCCCGGCATGGACCATGGAACTCGACAGCGGTGGATGCCCGCGCCGGCTGCTGCGCGAAGCGCGTTTGGCCGCCGGGGTGATCAGGCTGCGCAGGCCACTGAAACCGTCGGCGCTGGCCAGGCCAAAGCCGACCAGTTCCTGCAGCGCGGTTTCCAGCTCGCTGGGCAGCAGGTGCGCCTCGTGGGCAAGTTCGTCGAAGAACAGGGCGCCGTGGGCCTGCAAGCTTTGCAGCACGCTCTGGCCGCGCGGCGATAGCTGCTGCGGATCGGGCGTTGGCGCAAGGCTGCGCCACAGCCCAAGCTGCTCGCGTGGCAGCAGCACCAAGGGGGTGCTGGTCAAGGTGCTGGCCGAGGCCGTGGCCGCCAGCCGGCTCCAGGCCCACTGGCCGCTGCGGCAGGCGTCGTCCAGCCAGTGCGGGCTGTAGTCCTTGATCCGTGCCGGCAGCAGTTCCGCCTCCCAGGCGCCGGCGGCAGCCGGGAAGCCTTGCAGCTGGCCGAGCACTTCGCCCACGGCCTGCGGGCCGCGCAGGCGCTCTTCGCCGGCCAGGTGCTGCCAGTCGAACAGAAAACGCATGAAGTCCTGCAGGCTGACCGGTTCGATCTCGCGGCGCAGGCGCTTGACCGTATAGCGGTGGATGCGCGCCAGCAGGTGGCGTTCGCACCACTGCACTGCGCGCTCACCCGGGCTGAACTGGCCGCGCAGCACGTAACCTTCGCCTTCCAGCCGGGCGAGGGCCTGTTCGCAGTCGCCCAGGGCGCAACCCAGCGGCGTGGCGATCTGGGCGAGGGTCAACGGGCCGAAGCCGCTCAGCCGGGCCCGCAGCAGCTCGCTCAGGGCGGTGTCCTGCGCATAAGGTTGATCGAAGCCCGGCAGCACCGGCAGCGCTGGTTCCAGGTGGGCGCCGGGGAACACTGCGCTGATCTGGCCAAGGCGCTCGCGGGCCAGCCACACTGGCTGCCCGCCCGCCTGGAGGCGGCAGGCTCTGCCGGACTGCGCGAGTTGCCCGAGCAGGGCGATCCACCCAGGGTTCGCCTCGGCTTCGGCCTGGGTGATCACCCCCAGGCTCATCAGGGCTTCGTGCAGTTCATCGGCGTTGGCCGCGTGCGGCCAGGCCTCGGCCTGCACGGCGCGGATGGCGTCGATGTCCAGCGCACCGAGGTCGTCGCTGCTGTGCACTTCGTTCCAGCGGCGGTTGAGCACGGCCTGGGTGCGTCGTTCTTCCAGTGGGGCATCGTCGAGGAAGGTGTAGGGGCGGGCGTTGAGGATCGCCGAGGCCAGCGGTGAAGGCGCCGGCAGGTCGCGGCTGAGCAGGCGGATGTCACCGGCCTCCATGCGCCGCAGCAGCGCCAGCCAGCCTTCGCTGTCCATGGCCTCGTGCAGGCAGTCGTCGAGGGTCTGTTCGACCAGTGGGTGATCGGGAATCTGCCGCTCGCCGACCAGGTTCTCCAGGCAGGCAATCTGGTCGGGGAATACCGCGGCTATCAGGTCTTCGCTCTTCATCCGCTGGATCTGCGGCGCCACCTTGCGCCCGCCCACATAGCGCGGCAAGGCCATGGCCACCGCCGCGCACCAGCGCCAGCGCACGCCGAACAGCGGCGCGTCGAGCAGGGCCTGGACAAGGATCGGCTCGGCCGTGCGGCTGTTCAGGTAACGCCAGACCTCGTCCAGTTCGAAACTGTGGCTGCTCGACAGCGACAGCACGATGGCATCCTCGCTGGCCGCCGCCTGCAGCTCGAAGTTGAACGTGCGGCAGAAGCGCTTGCGCAGGGCCAGGCCCCAGGCGCGGTTTATGCGGCTGCCGTAGGGCGAATGAATGATCAGCTGGGTGCCGCCGGACTCGTCGAAGAAGCGCTCCATCACCAGGGTCTGCTGCGAGGGCAGGGCACCAAGCACCTGCCAGGTGCGGCCGAGGTAGTCGAGCAATTGCTGGGCGCAGCCTTCATCCAGTTGGTAGGTGGTGCGCAGCCAGCCCAGCGCCTGGTCGAAATCGCCGGCCTGCAATTGTTCATCAAGGCGCGCCTGCAGCCGCGCCACTGCGCCGGACAGCTCATTGCTGCGCCCGGGCGCCTCGCCGATCCAGAACGGAATGGTCGGTGGCTGGCCTCGGGCATCCTCGACCCGTACCCGCCCAGGCTCTACCCGCAGGATGCGGTAGGAGGCGTTGCCCAGCTGGAAGATATCGCCAGCGATGCTTTCTATCGCGAAGTCTTCGTTGACGCTGCCGATGTTCAGCGCCTGGGGTTCGAGCAGCACGGCGTAATCGGCGGTTTCGGGGATGGTGCCGCCGCTGGTCAACGCGGTCAGCTGGCTGCCGCGTCGCCCGCGCAGGCTGGCGCTGACCGCATCACGGTGCAGATAGGCGCTGCGCACGCCCTGGCGGCCGTTGAAACCCTCGGCGAGCATGCGCAGCAGGGCCTGGTAGTGGCCTTGGTCGAGGGCGGCGTAGGGGGTGGCCTGGCGCAGCAGGTTGAACAGTGCGCGCTCGTCCCAGGGCTGGTTGCTTACTTCGGCGACGATCTGCTGGGCGAGCACGTCCAGCGGCGCCGCCGGGATATGCAATTCGTCGAGTTCGCCCTGGCGTACACAGTCGAGCAAGGCGACGCACTCGATCAGCTCGTCCCGCGAGGTGGGGAACAGCCGGCCCTTGGGCACGCCATCGACCTGATGCCCGGAGCGCCCGACCCGCTGCAAGAAGGCGGCGATCGAGCCGGGCGAGGCGATCTGGCAGACCAGATCGACATCGCCGATATCGATACCCAGCTCCAGCGAGGCGGTGCTGACCAGCACCTGCAACTCGCCGGCCTTGAGTCGCTGCTCGGCCTTCAGGCGATGCTCCTTGGCCAGGCTGCCGTGGTGCGCGGCCACGGCGTCGTTGCCCAGGCGCTCGCCCAGGTGGCGGGTGAGCCGTTCGGCCAGGCGCCGGGTGTTGACGAAGATCAGCGTGGTGCGGTGCTGGCGGGCCAGCGCGGCCAGGCGCTCGTAGACCAGCGCCCAGACATCGCTGGCCATGACCGCGCCCAGCGGCACCGGCGGCACTTCGAGGGCCAGGTCGCGCTGGCGCACATGGCCGATGTCGACGATGGCGCAGGGGCGCTGGTGGCCAACCAGGAACTGCGCTACCCGCTCCACCGGGCGCTGGGTCGCCGACAGGCCGATGCGCCGCAAGGGGCGGCCGGCCAGGGCTTCCAGGCGTTCCAGGGTCAAGGCCAGGTGGCTGCCGCGCTTGTTGCCGGCCAGGGCGTGGATCTCGTCGACGATCACCGTGTGTACGCCGGCCAGGCCTTCGCGGCCCGACGCCGAACCCATCAGCACGTACAGCGATTCCGGCGTGGTCACCAGGATATGCGGGGCCAGCTTGCGCATGGCCGCGCGTTCCTTCTGCGGGGTGTCGCCGGTGCGAACGGCCGTGGTGATGCGTGGCGCCTTCAGGCCGAGCTGCTCGAGCTGCGTGCTGATGCCTGCGAGCGGGGCCTCGAGGTTCAGGCGAATATCGTTGGACAGTGCCTTGAGCGGCGAGACGTAGACAACCTGGGTTTGCGCCGGCAGTTCGCCGTCGCGGTCGAGCCCTTGGCAGAACAGCTCGTCGAGCACGGCGAGGAAGGCGCTGAGGGTCTTGCCCGAGCCGGTCGGCGCGGCCAGCAGCATCGACTGGCCTGCATGGATCAGCGGCCAGGCGCCGGCCTGGGCCTCGGTGACCGTGGCGAAGCGTTGGCGGAACCAGGTGGCCACGGCAGGGTGGAACAGGCCGAGCACCGGGTGCTGATGGGCGGGGAGGTTCATGGATTGGTTATGGAGCGTTGCAGGCGGATAGGCAAGGGGCCGTTCGTCTGCCTGCGTGTTCCCTGTGGGAGCGGCTTTAGCCGCGAAGCAAGCGACGCGGTGGATGGCACCGGCTTTGCCGGTGTTCGCGGCTAAAGCCGCTCCCACAGGCCCTTTGCTGAATCAAAAAGCCATGTGCAGTTCCAAGGCACTCGGCTTTCCGGCGATGAGGCCCGATCAGGTATCCTGCGGCCCTTGTTCACCCAGAGGTTGCCCCATGCCCAACACCATCCACATCGCCGCCGCCCTGTTGCTCGACCCACAAGGCCGTACCCTGCTGGTGCGCAAGCGCGGCACCCAGGCCTTCATGCAGCCGGGCGGCAAGATCGATGCGGGGGAGTCAGCGGCCCAGGCGCTGGCGCGTGAGCTTCACGAAGAGCTGGGGCTGCGCATCGACCCGGCACAGGCCACGCACCTGGGCAGTTTCAGCGCCCCGGCCGCCAATGAGCCAGGCTTCGTGGTCAAGGCCGAGTTGTTCCGTGTCGACAGCGCCGAGGCCGTGACCCCGGCGGCAGAAATCGAAGAAGTGCTGTGGCTGGCCGCCAGCGACACGCCAGGCCTGAACCTGGCGCCGCTGACCCGCGACCTGATCCTGCCGCTGTGGCGCCAAGGCCTCAACGCACCGCGCTGACCCCGTCGAGGGTGGCGAACGAGGTGTCCTTGGCGGTCAGCAGGAAGTCGCGCATGTACGGCGCATCGAGCATGTCGGTGCGCACCGCCGCGTACAGCGTGGCGAACAGGCCTTTTTCACCCAGGCGCTTGCCCTTCACGTAACCGCGCGAGCTGTATTCGTGCAGCGCCCAGTGCGGCATGCCGCATACACCACGGCCGCTGGCCACCAGCTGCATCATCATTACCGTCAGCTCCGAGGTGCGCACCGCGGCCGGTTCCATATCGGCCGGCTCGAGGAAGCGGGTGAAGATGTCCAGGCGGTCGCGCTCCACCGGGTAGGTGATCAGGGTCTGGTCGAGCAGGTCCTGGGGCACGATGTAGGGCTTGCTGGCCAGCGGGTGCTGGTTGGCCACCGCGAGCATGGCTTCGTAGGTGAACAGCGGCACGTAGGTGATGCCGGCCAGGTCCAGCGGGTCGGAGGTCACCACCAGGTCGAGGTCGCCGCGGGCCAGTGCCGGCAAGGGGGCGAAGGCGAAGCCCGAGGCCAGGTCCAGCTCCACTTCCGGCCAGGCGTCGCGGAACTGGTCGATGGTCGGCATCAGCCACTGGAAGCAGCTGTGGCACTCGATGGCCATGTGCAGGCGCCCGGCGGTGCCGCCGGCCAGCCGGGCGATATCGCGCTCGGCGCCCCGCAGCAGCGGCAGGGTGGCGTCGGCCAGTTGCAGCAGACGCAGGCCGGCGCTGGTGAAGCGGATGGGCTTGGTCTTGCGTACGAACAGCGGCAGGCCCAGGCGTTCCTCCAGCTCCTTGAACTGGTGCGACAGCGCCGATTGCGTCAGGTGCAGGCGCTCGGCGGCCTCCACCAGGCTGTCGGCCTCGCGCAGGGCATGAAGGGTTTTCAGGTGACGGATTTCCAGCACAAGGGCTCCGTGAACAATCTTTGAGGAAAACGGGATGGCGTTGAGTTTCCCTCATGTTGCCCTGGCCTGTCGACCGCCGCTTGGCAATGACCGCTGGGCAAGGTTCATGAAACTGTCACGGTTTTGTGGCAGCGCGAGCGAATGGATTTCATCAGACTCGCGCTCTACTGGGGATCTGCATTCTGGTGTTTTTTTCATGCGGGCTTTTTTACTTTTCTTCCTTCTGCTGATTAGCGCTTCGGCGAGCTTCGCCGACGACCGCTGCAACCCACAGGTGCCGGTGCAACGTGCCGAGCTGGGCGAGCTGAGCCTGGTCTACCAGAGCGTCGGCGCACCGCGGGATCCGGCGTTATTGCTGGTCATGGGCTTGGGCGGGCAGTTGATCCACTGGCCGGACGACGTGGTCGAGGCGCTGTGCCGCCAGGGCTTTCGGGTGATCCGTTACGACAACCGCGATGTCGGCCTGTCGCGCTGGAACCAGCTGCCGGGCTCGGCCAACCTCACCCTCGAAGTGCTGCGCTACAAACTGGGCCTGCCGGTATCGGCGCCTTACAGCCTGACCGACATGGCCGGTGACGGCCTGCACCTGATGGACGCGCTGCAGATCCGCCAGTTCCATGTGCTGGGGGTGAGCATGGGCGGGATGATCGCCCAGCACCTCGCGGCCATGGCGCCGGAGCGGGTGCGCAGCCTGACGCTAGTGATGTCCAGCTCGGGCGCGGCCGGCTTGCCGGCACCGAATCCGGCGCTGGTGCAGCTGCTGGCGCGGCGCAATGCACCGAACCGGGCGGTGGCGATCGAGCAGCAGGCTGACCTGCTGGCGGCCTTGGGCAGCCCGCAGGTGAAGGATGATCGCGCGGTGTTGCTCCAGCAGGCGGCGCAGGCCTATGACCGGGCGTTCAACCCCGAGGGCGTGAAGCGCCAGATCATGGCGATTCTCGCCGAGCCGAGCCGGGTCGAGTTATTGAATCAATTGCGGGTGCCTACGCTGGTGGTGCATGGCACCGCCGATCCGTTGCTGCCGGTGATGCATGGGGTGCACCTGGCGGCGCATATCCAGGGCAGTGAGTTGCGCTTGATACCGGGGCTGGCGCATCGCTTCCAGGAGCCGTTCAAGCAGCCGCTGCTGGGGGCGGTGCTGCCTTACCTGCAGTCGCATCGGCAGGATGTGACGCATATCGCAGGGCTCTAGAACCTATCGCGGGGCAAGCCCGCTCCCATGTTCTGTTGCGTGGGAG
>NZ_JBDJLM010000131.1:0-7039 GCF_039673365.1 Pseudomonas sp. TWI923
GCACGTCCGACACCGCCCGGGCGTCGACCCCACAGAACGGAACGCGGGGGGCACCCCCGCCCCCCCCCGGGGGGGTCGGGGTTGCCCCCGCGATGCTTTCAGCCCGCCGCCAAGGCCGGGCGCAGCCGCCCTTGCTGGCGCCCTTCCAGCTGCATGCAACGCTCCAGGAACAGGAACATGCAGTCGTAGCTCTTGCAGATCGCCCGGCGCAGTTCGGTGCGCAGCCCCAGCGTAGGATTCTCACCCGCCAGCGTGCAGATGATCTCCAGCGCTTCCCACGGGTGCGCATCGTCGTACTGGGCGTGCATCTTCAGCCACTTCATCGCGCGCTTGCGGGTTTCGTCGGGGAAACCTTGAGCGTAAGTGTCATTCGCGCAGACCACCGCCGACCACTCGCCCGTGGCCCCTTCGATGGCATAGTTGGTGGCGGCCATGGCGATGGCCAGTGACTCGGTGGCGCAGACCCGCCAGCACCAGTCGTTGAGGCCGTTGAGCTCTGGCGGCACTTCCTGCGCCTGCAACTCGTGCAGGTGAATACCGTGGGCCTGGCACCAGTGCACCCAGTAGTCGGCATGATTGAGTTCGACGCGGATATTGCGCATCAGCCAGCGCCGCGCCATGTCTTCACCGGCGTGGCGCCCGTAGCGGGTCTTGGTGAGGTTGTGGGCCATGTACAGCGAGAACTGCTCGACCACCGGCCAACCGCCGATCAGGTACTGGCGCACGGTCGCCGGGCGCAGTTGACCGTCGCGCAGGCGCTGGTAGAACTCGTGCTCGACCACCCTGCGCTTGCTTTCGCGGCAATCCTCGATCAGTTGCTGGGCCCAATCCGGATAACTGGCCGGATCCATCAAGGGTCCGATCCTTATGAATGAATCAATCACTGTCAGCTCCTTGATTCCCTGTGATTCCCGGGCTGTATTCAGCGAAAGGTCCCCGGCGCCCGGTGCAACAGGGGTCTCGCGGCAATCCGTTGGCGCTGCAGGCTGTCGCAGGTGAACACCTGCGGCCGCTCGATGAGATAGCCCTGGGCGTAATCCACGCCGATTTCCTGCAATGCCTGTTCGATCAACGGCGTCTCGACGAACTCGGCGATAGTGCGCTTACCCATCACATGACCGATGTGATTGATCACCTCAACCATAGCCCGATTGATCGGATCGTCGAGCATGTCTTTGACAAAACTTCCGTCGATCTTCAGGAAGTCTACCGGCAAATGTTTCAAATAGGCGAATGACGACATCCCGGCGCAGAAGTCATCGAGGGAGAACTTGCAGCCCAGCCCCTTCAATTCATTGATGAATCGAATCGCGCTCCCAAGATTGGCAATTGCGCTGGTCTCGGTTATTTCAAAACAGATGAGCCGTGGCGGGATATCGAACTCGCCAAACAGCCGTTGCAGGTATTCGAGGAAGTTGTCGTCACCGATACTCGCCCCCGACAGGTTGATCGCGCACAGGGCCAACGGCCCTTCGCGCCCCTCGTCCAGACATTGGCGGATCACCTGGAACACACTGCGTACCACCCAGCGATCGAGGGCCGTCATCAACCCGTAGCGCTCGGCCGCCGGGATGAAGCTGTTGGGCAGGATGGTGCGGCCACTTTCATCGTGCAGACGCAGCAGGATCTCGATATGGCCGGGGCCTTCCTGCCCTTGCAGGGGGGCGATTTCCTGGGCGTACAGGCAGAAGCGGTTCTCCTCCAGCGCCACATGCAGGCGCTGGATCCAGGCCATCTCGCCAAAGCGCATGGACAGCTCGCTGTCGTCGGCGTGATACACCTGGACCCGGTTGCGTCCTTTCTCCTTGGCCATGTAGCAGGCCATGTCGGCAGCCCGCAGCGACGCCTCCAGGGTGCTCGGCGCCTGGGCGATATGCACCAGACCAATACTCACGGTGGTGACGAATGGCCGGCCCTTCCACACGAAATGCAGGCTTTGCACTACCTGGCGCAACTGCTCGGCAATGCGCTCGGCCTGCTCCGGCGGGCAGTTCTCCAGCAATACGCCGAATTCGTCGCCGCCCAGGCGCGCCAGGGTGTCACCCTCGCGCAGGCCCGACTGAAGCACCGCGCAGATATGCCGCAGCAACTCGTCGCCGGCGGCATGGCCAGAGGTATCGTTGACCAGCTTGAACTGGTCGAGGTCGAGGAACATCAACGAATGGCGCCCCGCCTGACGCATCAGGGTGTTGAGCGCCTGCTCCAGGCGATACTCGAACTCGCGGCGGTTGGCCAGCCCGGTGAGGGCGTCATGGGTCGCCTGCCAGGACAGGTTGGCGATGTATTGACGCTCCTGGGTCATGTCGTGGAGCACCACGACGATGCCACTGACCTGGCCGTCGGTGAGTATCGGCGAACCCACCAGGTTGATGGACACCGTGCTGCCATCCAGACGCTGGATCAACCGGGCATGTTCGTCACTGCCCTTGAGGCTGCCGCTGAGCACCTGCTCGACCAGGGTCCGGCTGTCCTTCTCGGCGTTCTCGTCGAGCAGGCTGAACAACGCCGCCAGTGGCAGGCCCTCGGCCTGGGCGGCCTGCCAGTGCGTCAGCTGCTCGGCAGCGGGATTCATGAAGGTGATACAGCCATCGACGTCGGTGGTGATCACCGCATCGCCGATCGATTCGAGGGTGACCTGCGCCCGCTCCCGCTCTTCCTGCAAGGCACTGGCGAACGCCTGGCGCTGGGCCAGCAGCTTGCTTGAGCGCAGCCAGGCCATGACGATGAGGAACAGCGCAGTGATCAGGTTGGTGAGCATCAGCACTTTGAGCAGCGCCCGCGAGCCCTCGCCCAGGGCATCGCTGAAGGCCTTGGCCGCCGGGGTCACGCCATCGTTGATGGCGACGATGCGGGCCTTCCATTGCGCCACCTGGCCGGCGTCGACAGCACCGCCGACAAAGCCCTCGCGCATCTCACCGGCCAGCACATCGAGCTGGCGCAAGTAGTCGTCGCCGATATCCCAGTAATCGATGGCGGTCTGCATGTAGCTGATGTTGCGAAAGTTGCGGTAGAACCAGATGATCCGGGCGACATCATCCGGGTGGTTGCCGCCCTGCAGGATGCCCTTGCGCGCGGCATCGATGTCTGGCTCCGGCCGGTCGAGCGCCAGGCGCAGGTTATGGTCGCCCTGGGGCACCAGAATGGCCTGACGATAGCGCTGGTAGGTCAGCGGATGCCGGTCGTCGGCGTACAGGCTCAGGTAGTAGATGGCGTCCTTCTGCGCCTTGGACCACAGGCTTTCCCCCGCCACGTAGGCACGTACCGAGGACAATGCATAGAGGCTGAGGCTGCCCAGCAGCACCTGGAAGACCACAACGGCAACGAAAGGCCAGATAATGCCCAGCAGCCTTGGCGCTTCGAGAGTCCGATTTCCCTTCATGTAGTCCCTGTCACGGCGGCAGATAAGGCACGAATCGACCTAGACACAGCACAGCGTAGGCCATTTGCCATGAAGCAGCGACAAGCGACAAGCTTCAAGCGACAAGAAAAAGCGCACGCGTTTATCTTGCCGCTTGAGGCTTGCCACTTGCGGCTGTTTTTTCAGGTCTGCTGCAGATGCCCGTACAGCTTGGCGTACAAGCCACCTTCGGCGATCAGTTGCTGATGGTCGCCGTCCTCGGCCACATGCCCGCCATCGAACACCAGCACCCGGTCGGCCTGTTTCACCGCCGACAGTCGATGGGCGATGATCAGCGTGGTGCGCCCGCTGAGGAAACGCGCCAGAGCCTGGTGCAGGTTGTACTCGGTGGCGGCATCCAGCGCCGAGGTGGCCTCGTCGAGAATCACCACCTTGGGCTCGGCCAGCACCATGCGCGCAATCGCCAGGCGCTGACGCTGGCCGCCGGAGAGGCGCACCCCGGAGCGGCCGACCACACTGTCCAGACCCTGGGGGAGTGCCGCGATGGTGGCATCCAGCTGGGCGATACGCAGCGCTTGCCAGCAGGCGTCGTCGCTGCAGTCGCGGCCCATGGTCAGGTTGGCACGCACGCTGTCGTTGAACAGCGATGGGTGCTGCAGCACCACCGCGACGTGCTCGCGCAGGGTCTCCAGGCCGATTTCCTGAAGGCTGGCACCGCCAAAGCGGATGGTCCCGGCCTGAGCGCTGTACAGCCCCAGCAACAGTTGCACCAGGGTGCTCTTGCCACCACCACTGGCGCCGACGATCGCCACCTTCTCACCCGGGGCGATGGACAGGTTCAACTGGTCCAGCACCGGTTCTTCGGCATAGGCAAAACGCAGGTCACGCACCTCGATACCCACCGTTTCACGCCCGGCAAACGGGTCGCTGGCCGCCGGGTACTGCGGCTCGTCGGCGCGCGCCAGCAGCTCGTTGAGCCGGCTCAGGGCGCCGCCTGCGGCGTAGTAGGCGTACTGCAGGTTGAGCAGTTGCTCCACCGGGCCGATCATGAACCACAGGTAGCTGAACACCGCCAGCATCTGGCCGATGGACAGGTCGGAGAACAGCACGGTGAGCATGGCGGCGGCACGGAAGATGTCGATGCCGAACTGGAACAAGAGCCCGCTGGCGCGGCCACTGGCATCGCTTTTCCACTGCGAAGCGACAGCGTAGTCGCGCACCTCGCGGGCCCGCAGGCCAAGGCGGCCGAGGAAATAGCCCTGGCGGTTGCCGGCGCGGATTTCCTGGATGGCATCGAGAGTTTCGGTCAACGCCTGGGTAAAGCGTGCAGTGCTGTCGTTCTCGAGCTTTTTCAGGTGCTTGACGCGTTTGCCCAACTGCACGGTGAAGTAGATCACCAGCGGGTTGAACAGCAGGATCAGCAACGCCAGCTGCCAGTGCATCCAGATCAGGATCGCCGCCGTGCCGGTGAGTGTCAGCACCGCCACCAGGAACCGGCTGAGGGTTTCGCCGACGAACTTGTCGAGGGTATCCAGGTCGGTGACCAGGTGCGTGGTCACCGTGCCGCTGCCCAGGCTTTCATACTCCTGCAGCGAGATACGCTTGAGCCGCTCGATCAGGCGGATGCGCAGGCGGTAGACGATATCCTTGGCCAGGCCCGCGAACAGCTTGGCCTGGACCACGTTGAAGGCCAGCGCTGCCAGGCGCAGGGTCAGCGTGGCGCAGAGCATCAGGCCGATATAACCGGCGGCCACCTGCCAGTTGCTGGGTAGCAGGTGGTTCATCCATTTGAGCGCGGCATCGCCATGCCCCAGCAATACTTCGTCCACCAGCAACGGCAGCAGCAAGGGGATCGGCACACTGCACAGGGCGGCGAACACGGCCACCAGGTTGGCGCTCCACAGGGCTTTCTTGTGGTGCAGGGCCAGGCGGCGGATTTCCGCCCAGCTTAAGCGATCGGGCACAGCAGGGGGCTTCCCGGGTACCGGGTCTGGCGACCCGGGCAGGTCAAGCACAAACGGCCTGCTGCAGCCAACGGCCGAGCAAGGGTTGCAGGCTGTCCAGCGGCTGATAGCCGTTGGTCAGCAGGGCCAACTGGCCGTTGCGCTCGGCCAGCAGCGTGGGGAAGCCGGCGATGCCCAGGTCCTGCACCCAGGCGAAGTCGGCCGTGGTGGCGGTGCGGGTGTCGTGGCTGGCGAAGCGCAGGGAGAACAGCTCCCGATCGAACCCGGCCTGCTCAGCCAGCTCGACCAGTTGCGGGGCGCGGGTGACATCCACGCCCTGCTGGTAGAACGACGCCTGGATCAGCTTGAGCAGATGCCAGGCGCGCTGCTCGTCCAGTTCACGCGCCGCAACCAGGGCGCGGCAGGCAGGCTCTGTGTCGTAGACGAAACCGTCCGGCATCGCGCCTTCAAAACGGAACGGTTGCCCGGTGGCATCATGCACCGCCTGCCAATGCTCGAGGATGTACTTGCGGGTCGAGGCGTCCAGGGCGCTGCCGCCGGTACGCAACCCGCCCGGTACCAGGCGGGTGCTGACACCGGCCTCGCGCGCCTGGGCGATCAGCGCTTCGGCCACCGGAGCGAAGCCCCAGCACCAGGAGCACATCGGGTCCATCACATAGAGCAGGCGTGCGGACATGCATCAGGCCTCGGCTTTGTAGTTGAAACCGATCGGGTGCGGCAGGTTGCGCGCCTTGGCCAGCTCGATCTGCTTCTGGCGGTCAATGGCGCTGCGCCGCGTCTTCTCGCTCAGGTTGTCCCAGCAATGCGGGCAGCTCACGCCTGGCGAATAGTGCTCGGACTCGCGGTCCTTCGCATCGACCGGGTGGCGGCAAGCGTGGCACTGGTCGTACTCGCCCTCACTCAGGTCATGACGCACGGTGACCCGGTTGTCGAAGACGAAGCAGTCGCCGTCCCACAGGCTTTCTTCCTGAGGTACTTCCTCGAAGTATTTCAGGATGCCGCCCTTGAGATGATAGACCGCTTCATAGCCCTCACCGAGCATGTAGCTCGAGGCTTTTTCGCAACGGATGCCACCGGTGCAGAACATGGCCACCTTCTTGTGCTTGCTGGGGTCGAAGTTGGCCTTGATGTATTCGGGGAACTCGCGGAAGGTCTCGGTCTTCGGGTCGATGGCGCCCTTGAAGGTACCGATGGCCACTTCGTAGTCGTTGCGGGTGTCGATCAGCAGCACTTCAGGGTCGCTGATCAGGGCGTTCCAGTCTTTCGGCTCGACGTAGGTGCCCACTGCCTTGTTCGGGTCCACGCCCGGCACGCCGAGGGTGACGATCTCTTTCTTGAGCTTGACCTTGGTGCGGTAGAACGGCTGCTCGTCGCAGTACGACTCTTTATGGTCAACGTCCACCAGACGCGGGTCGTTGCGCAGCCAGGCCAGCAGCCCGTCGATGCCTTCACGGGTGGCCGACACGGTGCCGTTGATGCCTTCATGGGCCAGCAGCAGGGTGCCTTTGACGCCGTTTTCCAGCATGGCGTTGAGCAGCGGCTCGCGCAGCTCGAGGTAGTCTTCCAGGGTGACGAACTTGTACAGCGCCGCCACGACGATCGGTTGGGTCATTGCGTTGAATCTCCAGGTGGTTGCCCTCGTAAGGGGCGGACCGGAATGACAAAAACGACTGTACCGACGCCATCGCGGGGCAAGCCCGCTCCCACGGTCTATAGC
>NZ_JBDJLM010000132.1:0-6976 GCF_039673365.1 Pseudomonas sp. TWI923
GGGCAAGCCCGCTCCCACGTCACTGCGCGTTGGAGCGGGCTTGCCCCGCGATGGGGCCATCTGCCTTTATACTGCCTGGCCTGCGCTACCCAAAGGGCCCACCATGACCGCCATCCACATCAAGTACCCCGCCCTGACCTTCAAGGCCGGCCAACGCGCCCTGCGGCAGATCCGCGAGCGCGGCCTGCAGGCGGCCGATGTCGGTGTGCTGCCCGGCGCCGCCGGCGGGCCCAAGCCTTTGGGCATCCAGGGCCTGGACCTGGCGCTGTTCGGTGAATGGCTACCTACCGCCCCGCGCCAGCGCGCACTGATCGGCGCCTCGATCGGTTCCTGGCGCTTCGCCAGCGCCTGCCTCGACGACCCGGTAGCCGGCATCCGTCGCCTGGGCGAGCTGTACACCGAGCAGGACTTTGCCAAAGGCGTCACCCCCAGGCAGATCAGCCAGAGCAGCCAGCGCATGCTCGACGACCTGCTGCTGGGCCGCGACGAGCAGATTCTCGGCAACCCGCACTACCGCCTGAACATCCTGGTGGTGAAGAGCCACGGCCAACTCGCCCACGACCACCGTGGCCGCCTGGGCCTGGGGTTGTCTTCGGTGATCGCCAGCAACCTGCTGGGGCGCGCACGCCTGGGCCGGCATTTCGAACGAGTGATTCTGCATGACCAGCGCGCCGCGCCACCGCTGGACGCACTCACCGACTTCCCTTCGCGCTGCCTGCCGCTGAACCTGGCCAACTTGCGCCAGGCCCTGCTCGCCTCGGGCTCGATCCCCATGGTCATGGAGGGCGTGCGCGACATCCCCGGTGCCGGCACCGGCACCTACCGCGACGGCGGCCTGCTCGACTATCACCTGGACCTGCCCTACCAGGGCGACGACCTGGTGCTCTACCCGCACTTCACCGACAAGGTGGTGCCCGGCTGGTTCGACAAGGCCCTGCCGTGGCGCAAGGGTGACGCCACGCGCCTGCAGAACGTGCTGCTGATGACCCCGTCGCCGCAGTACCTGGCCGCCCTGCCCTACGGCAAGCTGCCCAACCGCAACGACTTCAAGCGCTTCATGGGCGATGCGCCGACGCGCAAGCGTTACTGGTACACCGCCATTACCGAAAGCCAGCGGCTGGGGGATGAGCTGCTGGAGCTGATCGCCACCGGGCAGTTGCAGGATCGGTTGCAAGCCTTGTAGCGGGCATGCTGGTAGACTGCGCGCATCATTGATACACACAGAGTCCTGACATCTTGGAAATCTTCAAGGAATTTACTTTCGAATCGGCCCACCGCCTGCCCAACGTTCCCGCCGGGCACAAATGCGGCCGCCTGCATGGCCACTCGTTCAAGGTCGGCCTGCACCTGACCGGCCCGCTCGATCCGCACACCGGCTGGATCCGCGATTTTTCCGAGATCAAGGCGATCTTCAAGCCGATCTACGAGCAGTTGGACCACAACTACCTGAACGACATCCCCGGCCTGGAAAACCCCACCAGCGAAGTGCTCGCCAAGTGGATCTGGGAGCAGGTCAAGCCGCTGCTGCCGGAGTTGTCGAAAGTGCGTATTCACGAGACCTGCACCAGCGGCTGCGAGTACACCGGCGACTGATCCGCAATCTTCACCAGCCCCTTCGCGGGTAAACCCGCTCCCACAGGTTCGACACAGATTTCAAAGACTGTGGTGCATCTGTGGGAGCGGGTTTACCCGCGAAGAGGCCAGCAGCATCACCCGAGAGCTTTAGCCCTGACCGCGATCCAGGGCATCACGCAGAAAACTCGGCGCGATGTAGCGCTGGTAATGCGCCTCGGACAGCAGGAAGAACTCGCGATCGATGGCATCGCGCAGTTGCGGCAAGTCCCAATCGCGGAACTCCGGCAACAACACCATTCCATACGCCTCGAGATCGCGGATCATCCGCGCGCCCCGGGCGATCAGCTGGTAAGCCCAGCAATATTCCGACTGCTGCACGACAAAGCGGATCGAGCGCTGCTCCAGTTGCTGGCGCAGCAGGCCTTTGTCGAACACTTCCAGCTTGGCCATCATCACCTGCACCAGCAGTTGCTCCAGGCGCAGCCACACGGCGCGCTTCTGCTCGTCGTCGTAGCCGTTCCAGTGGATCACTTCGTGGTGGAAACGCTTGCAGCCACGGCATACCAGATCTCCATATACCGTGGAGCAGAGGCCGACGCAAGGGGTCTTGATGGACTGGTTGGTCATTGGAAAACAACAGCTTGAGGGCGGAACACCGGCTCATGTTAGCCCTTTGTCTAACCAGGGTCACTGGTTAAAGTCATCTTTGCCGCCTTACCTTCGGGCATTTTTTGCCGTAGAATCACTCCGCCTTTTCAAGGCAACAATGTCCGTTGGAAGCTGTTTTCAAAGCGTCACGAGCACAGTTGATCCGGTAGAACGGCGTTGGCCCGGGCCATGCACCCCTCGCATGCCCGTGCCAGCCCTCATCAGCCTCCCGTTCTACAGGCGTAAAACTTTGAAAGCAGCTTCTGTAAGGATTCTTTGCGACCCTGGCGGTGCGACTCAAAAAGTCGGCGCTGCGCAGGGGTGCATTGAATGCTGGATGAGCGTCCCGGACTCCCTTTAGGGACCACTGATGAGGGTAATAACTGTGCTTGAAGCCTACCGCAAACACATCGAAGAGCGTGCCGCTCTGGGTATCGTGCCCCAGCCGCTGAACGCCGAACAAACCGCAGGCCTGGTCGAGCTGCTGAAAAACCCGCCGGCCGGCGAAGAAGCCTTCCTCGTAGACCTGATCACCAACCGCGTTCCGCCAGGGGTGGACGAAGCCGCCTACGTCAAGGCCGCGTTCCTCTCCGCCATCGCCAAGGGCGAAGCCAAGTCGCCACTGCTCGACCGCAAGCGCGCTGTCGAGCTGCTGGGCACCATGCAGGGCGGCTACAACATCGAAACGCTGGTAGCGCTGCTGGATGACGCCGAACTGGGCGCCGTCGCGGCCGAACAGCTCAAGCACACCCTGCTGATGTTCGACGCCTTCCACGACGTGGCCGAAAAAGCCAAGGCGGGCAACGTCCACGCCAAGGCCGTGCTGGAATCCTGGGCTGCCGGCGAGTGGTTCACCTCGCGTCCGGCCATTGCCGACAAGTACACCCTGACCGTGTTCAAGGTGCCTGGCGAAACCAACACCGATGACCTGTCCCCTGCCCCGGACGCCTGGTCGCGCCCTGACATCCCGCTGCACGCCCTGGCCATGCTGAAGATGGCCCGCGACGGCATCGAGCCCAAGCAGCCTGGTTCGGTCGGCCCGCTGGCCCAGATCGAAGCGGTCAAGGCCAAAGGCCACCCGGTTGCCTACGTCGGTGACGTGGTCGGTACCGGTTCCTCGCGTAAATCCGCCACCAACTCGGTGCTGTGGTTCTTCGGCGACGACATCCCGTACGTTCCGAACAAGCGCGCTGGCGGCTTCTGCTTCGGCACCAAGATCGCCCCGATCTTCTACAACACCATGGAAGACGCCGGCGCCCTGCCGATCGAATTCGACTGCACCAACCTGGCCATGGGCGACGTCATCGACGTCTACCCGTTCAAGGGCGAAGTGCGCCGCAACGGCAGCGACGAGCTGGTCACCAGCTTCGAGCTGAAAACCGAAGTGCTGCTCGATGAAGTCCGCGCTGGCGGCCGTATCCCGCTGATCGTCGGCCGTGGCCTGACCGAGAAAGCCCGCGCCGAACTGGGCCTGGGTGCTTCCGACCTGTTCAAGAAGCCAGAGCAACCTGCCGCTTCGACCAAGGGCTTCACCCTGGCGCAGAAGATGGTCGGCCGTGCCTGCGGTCTGCCGGAAGGCCAGGGCGTGCGCCCAGGTGCCTACTGCGAGCCGAAGATGACCACCGTCGGTTCCCAGGACACCACTGGCCCGATGACCCGCGACGAGCTGAAAGACCTGGCGTGCCTGGGCTTCTCCGCCGACCTGGTCATGCAGTCGTTCTGCCACACCGCCGCGTATCCGAAGCCGATCGACGTCACCACCCACCACACCCTGCCAGACTTCATCCGCACCCGTGGCGGCGTGTCGCTGCGCCCAGGCGACGGCATCATCCACAGCTGGCTGAACCGCATGCTGATGCCTGACACCGTCGGCACCGGTGGCGACTCGCACACCCGCTTCCCGATCGGCATCTCGTTCCCGGCCGGTTCCGGCCTGGTGGCCTTCGCCGCCGCCACCGGCGTCATGCCGCTGGACATGCCAGAGTCGATTCTGGTCCGCTTCAAGGGCAAGCTGCAGCCTGGCATCACCCTGCGTGACCTGGTCCATGCCATCCCTTACTACGCCATCCAGAAAGGCCTGCTGACCGTCGAGAAGAAGGGCAAGAAAAACGCCTTCTCCGGCCGCATCCTGGAAATCGAAGGCCTGGACGAACTGACTGTCGAGCAAGCGTTCGAACTGTCCGACGCCTCGGCCGAGCGTTCCGCTGCCGGCTGCACCATCAAGCTGCCAGAGAAGGCCGTTGCCGAGTACCTGCAGTCCAACATCACCCTGCTGCGCTGGATGATCGGCGAAGGCTACGGCGATGCCCGCACCCTGGAGCGTCGCGCCCAGGCCATGGAAGCCTGGCTGGCCAAGCCTGAGCTGCTGTCGGCTGACAAAGACGCAGAGTACGCCGAGATCATCGAGATCGACCTGGCCGACGTCAAAGAGCCTGTGCTCTGCGCGCCGAACGACCCGGATGATGCCCGCCTGCTGTCTTCGGTACAGGGCGAGAAGATCGACGAAGTGTTCATCGGTTCGTGCATGACCAACATCGGCCACTTCCGCGCTGCCGGCAAGCTGCTGGATAAGGTCAAGGGCGGTATCCCTACCCGTCTGTGGCTGGCTCCGCCAACCAAGATGGACGCTCACCAGCTGACCGAAGAAGGCTACTACGGCATCTACGGCAAGGCCGGTGCGCGCATGGAAATGCCAGGCTGCTCGCTGTGCATGGGTAACCAGGCACGTGTGCAGACCGGTTCGACCGTGGTCTCCACCTCGACCCGTAACTTCCCGAACCGTCTGGGCGACGCCACCAACGTGTACCTGGCATCGGCCGAGCTGGCTGCTGTCGCTTCGATCATCGGCAAGCTGCCGACCGTCGAAGAGTACATGCAGTACGCCAAGGACATCGACAGCATGGCTGCCGACGTCTACCGCTACCTGAGCTTCGACCAGATCGCCGAGTTCCGCGAAGCGGCCGCCAACGCCAAGATCCCGGTGGTTCAGGCGTAAGTTGAGTTTCAGGCTGTAACAGAAAGCCCCGGTAGAAATACCGGGGCTTTTTTATTGACTTGTTCTGGCCTCTTCGCGGGTAAACCCGCTCCCACAGGTTTAGCGCAGACCTCAAATACTGCGCAATCCTGTGGGAGCGGGTTTACCCGCGAAGAGGCCAGGGCAGGCAACATCAAATCACGAACAGATCGACAAACCTGTGCACCGGCATGGCCTCCAGCCTCACCTGGTCCTTGCACAACGCCACAATCTCCTCACAGCGCTGACGCACGAACCGCGTCGCCAGGTTGGCCCTGAACTTGGCCTCCAGCAACGGCAGCCCCTCCTCCCGCCGGCGCCGATGGCCGATCGGGTACTCCACCACCACCTGCTCGGTGTGGGTGCCGTCCTTGAAGAACACCTGCACGGCATTGGCGATCGAGCGCTTGTCCGCCTCCAGGTACTCGCGGCTGAAGCGCGGCTCCTCGACCACCTCCATCTTCTCGCGCAAGCGGTCGATGCTCGGGTGGGCGGCGTGGAAGCTGTCTTCATAGTGCTCAGCCACCAGGTCGCCGAAGATCAGCGGCACTGCGGTCATGTATTGCAGGCAATGGTCACGATCGGCGGCGTTGGCCAGCGGGCCTTCCTTGGAAATGATGCGGATCGCCGACTCGTTGGTGGCGATGACGATGCGGTCGACTTCGTGCAGGCGGTTGCGCACCTGCCGATGCAGCATCACCGCCGCCTCGCAGGCGGTCTGGGCATGGAACTCGGCGGGGAAGCTGACCTTGAACAGGATATTTTCCATGACGTAACTGCCAAACGGCTGCGGCAGGCGCAATTCGCGCTGGGCCTCTTGCTTGAGGGCCAGGTCCTTGTTGCTGTGGCTGAACGAAACATCATAAAAGCCCCACTGCGCAGCACTGAGCACACCGGGAATGCCCATTTCACCGCGCAGGGCGATATCGGCCAGTCGCACGCCCCGACTGGAGGCATCCCCCGCCGCCCACGACTTGCGCGAGCCGGCGTTAGGCGCATGGCGGTAAGTGCGCAGGGCCTGACCATCGACGAAGGCATGGGACAAGGCCGACAGCAGTTGATCGCGGTTGGCGCCCATCAGCTTGGCGCACACTGCCGTCGAGGCGACCTTGACCAGCAGCACATGATCCAGGCCGACCCGGTTGAAGGCGTTTTCCAGCGCCAGCACGCCCTGGATCTCGTGAGCCATGACCATGGCCTCGAGTACCTCGCGCATGGTCAGCGGTGCTTCGCCACCGGCCACGCGCTTCTGCGACAGATGATCGGTGACCGCGAGAATGCCGCCCAGGTTGTCAGAGGGATGGGCCCATTCGGCGGCCAGCCAGGTGTCGTTGTAGTCCAGCCAGCGGACAATGCAGCCAATGTCCCAGGCGGCTTTGACCGGGTCGAGGCGGTAGGCGGTGCCGGGCACGCGGGCGCCATTGGGCACCACCGTGCCTTCGACCAGCGGGCCGAGCAGCTTGGTGCATTCGGGGAAACGCAGCGCCAGCAGGCCGCAGCCAAGGGTGTCCATCAGGCAGTGGCGGGCGGTATCCAGGGCTTCGGGGGATTCGACGCGGTAACCGAGCACGTAGTCGGCGAGGGTCTGCAGGACCTGGTCGTAGTCGGGGCGGGTGTTGAGGTCTACGTTTGCGCTCATTCGTGGCTCCTTGAAAAAGAGCTGCTTTGCAGCCCATCGCGGGGGCAACCCCCCCCCCCCCCGAGTTAGGTGGGTGTGGGGGGGGGCCCCCCAAGGCGACA
>NZ_JBDJLM010000133.1:0-6942 GCF_039673365.1 Pseudomonas sp. TWI923
TGTTGGGGGGGCGGGCTCGGGGCCGGGCCGCCCGACGCGGCCCCCCCCCCCCGCCCCCACAACGCTTCGCGCCTGCATGAGACGGGTTGGCTAGCGCTCCAGTTCGTCCACCGCCTCCTGCAGTTCCTTCTTGGCCTCGGCGAGCTTGTCCTTGCGCTTGTTGATCTTCTCCGCGTCGCCTTTCTTCATGGCTTTGTCCAGGTCTTTAGTGCGCTGGTTCACTTCGTGACGGGCGTCGAGCACCTTCTGCTCGCGCTCCTTGCGCAGGCCGGCATCGGTGCAGTGTTCGGTCACTTCACCCAAGGCCGTTTCCAGCCCGGCCAGTTGCTCTTTGTTGTCATGGGCGCGGGCTTGTTCGATCTGTTCGCTGATGGCCTGACGCTTGGCCGCGCATCCAGTCAGCGCCGGCTGCTCTTCGGCAGCCATCAGCGGGCTGGCGACGAAACCCAGCAGGGTGGTCAGGGCGAGGGACGAAAGCAGTTTCATCAAGGGCTCCATTCGGGGCAGGGCAGCAGAAAGCGGAATGCTGCCCTGAACCGCGAAATTTAGAAACCCTCGATTGCATGTTGTCGCAGTTGCAGGGCCAGGGCCTGTACCTGCTCATGGTTGAAAAAGCCACGCAATTGCGTGGCTCGACCGGGGCCGATGCCTGGCTCGGCAAGCCATTGCTCAATGTTTCTGGAGGCCAGGGTGGGCCAATCGGGCCCAAGCTTCAGGGCGGCCGGGGCGGGTACGCCGAGGGCGCGTAGCCACCGTTCGAACGGCTGCTGGCGGGCTTGGGCGAAGGCGTGTTGCAAGTGATCGGCGCGGGCCTGGGCAATGCCGGGCACGGTCGCCAGGGTGTCGCGGTCGAGGTCCAGCCAGTCGGCCAGGGTCGTCAATCGCCCGCTGTCGATCAGTCGCTGCCAGGTGCCGGGCCCCGTGCCAGGCATGTTCAGCCCCTGCTTGCCGCTGAGCCAGGCCAGCCGGGCAAGAAACTGTTGCTGGCAACCCTCGCTGGCCTGCCAGCAGCTCAGTGCGTGGTGCTCGGCCGGGTCTGGCGCGATTACCGGTGTTCGCTGAGGGCTGCGGTGCACCACGCTGTCCAGGCGTGGAATGGTCAGGCCCGCCAGGCTCACCGCCACCTGGTCGCCCGGGCGAATGTCCAGTTGCTGCCAGCGCGTCAGCGAGCCCAGGCTGAGCTGGCTGATTTGCCGGTCATCCAGGCGCAGCGGTTCGAGCTGCAGCAGCGGGGTGATGCGCCCGGTGCGGCCGATGCGAAAATGCACCCCGCGTACCTGTGCCAGCGCCTGCCTGAACGGGTACTTCCAGGCGGCGATCCAGTAGGGCGTGCGGGCTTGCCAGCGCTCGGCCGGTGGCCGGCTGTCCTGGCGCAGGATCACGCCATCGGTGGCGAAGGGCAGGGCGGCGCGATACCAATGCTGGCGCCAGTGTGCGGCCTCCTCAAAGGTGCTGATCGCCACGCTGTGGCGCAGGCTGTCGGCAAACCCCAGCGTTGCGAGCTGCGCCAGGCGTTCGGCCTGGGTGTCCGGGCCGGTCGGCCAGTCCCAGACGAACAGGCCGATACCGGCGCCCTGCGCATCGCTCAGCTGCTTGCGCGCCAGCAACCCGGCAACGGTGCCGCGCGCGTTGGCGCTGCCGGCCTCTGCCTGCACATGGCCTTCGAGGCGCCAGTACAGCTCGCCTTGGAATACCGTGTCCAGCGGCTGTGGCAGCTCGTGCACGACGCCGCTCAAACGGGGGATGTGCCGGCTCCAGTCATGCCCCTGGGTGCCATCGCCGCGGCTGAGCAGCTGGCTTAACCGGCCCTGGCGAAAGATCAGCGACACGGCCACGCCATCGACCTTGGGTTGTATCCATACGTCTTTCTTGCCCAGTAACCAGTTGTGCACAGCCTGCTCGTCGGCCAGCTTGTCGACGCCGGTATGCGGCACAGGATGGGGGATCGGACCGCGTGCGCTGGCCAGCGGGTTGTCACTGCCTGGCAGGTTGAAACAGGTTTGCAGGGTCAGTAGTTGCTGGCGGCTCTGGTCATAGAGCTCGTCCGCCACAAGGGCAATGCCCTGGCGGTGATAGTGGTCGTCCCAGTGGGCCAAGGTCTGGCGCAGGTGGGCGACTTCAGCACGGGCGCGCGTTGTGTTCCAGTCGGGGCAGGGCTCGGCATTGGCCGGGGCGAGGTAGGCGCACAGCAGAACAAACAGCAACCTGGGCGACATGGCCGGCATCCTTGCGTGGCGAAAGGGAATGCTCAGCCTAGGCACGGCTGGGCAGCCGCGGCGCGTCGGATTGTCAGGCGGTATTTCATGAAAAAGGCCCCTGCCGATCACTCGGCAGGGGCCTTCCTGTACCGCCGTAGGAGGTTTACAGGCCGGCAGCGGCGCGCAGGGCGTCGGCGCGGTCGGTGCGCTCCCAGGTGAAGGTGGTGAAGGTGTCGTCGCCGACGGTCTTCTGCTGCGGGGTACGGCCGAAGTGACCGTAGGCAGCGGTTTCCTGGTACATCGGGTGCAGCAGGTCGAGCATGGTGGTGATGGCGTACGGGCGCAGGTCGAAGCACTCGCGCACCAGCTGGACGATCTTGTCGTCGGAGATCTTGCCGGTACCGAAGGTGTTCAGCGAGATCGAGGTCGGCTGGGCCACGCCGATGGCGTAGGAAACCTGGATCTCGCAACGCTCGGCCAGGCCTGCGGCGACGATGTTCTTGGCCACGTAGCGGCCAGCGTAGGCGGCCGAGCGGTCGACCTTGGACGGGTCCTTGCCGGAGAACGCGCCACCGCCGTGGCGGGCCATGCCGCCGTAGGAGTCAACGATGATCTTGCGGCCGGTCAGGCCGCAGTCACCCACCGGGCCACCGATGATGAACTGGCCGGTCGGGTTGATGTGGAACTGGGTGCCCTTGTGCAGCAGCTCGGCTGGCAGGGTGTGCTTGACGATCAGCTCCATCACCGCTTCCTGCAGGTCTTTTTGCGACACTTCAGGGTTGTGCTGGGTGGACAGGACCACGGCGTCGATGCCGACGACCTTGCCGTTTTCATAGCGGCAGGTGACCTGCGACTTGGCATCGGGGCGCAGCCACGGCAGCAGGCCGGACTTGCGCGCTTCGGCCTGGCGCTCGACCAGGCGGTGCGAGAAGCAGATCGGTGCTGGCATCAGCACGTCGGTTTCGTTGCTGGCATAGCCGAACATCAGGCCCTGGTCGCCGGCACCCTGGTCTTCCGGCTTGCTGCGGTCAACGCCCTGGGCGATGTCCACCGACTGCTTGCCGATGATGTTCATCACGGCGCAGGTGGCGCCATCGAAGCCGACGTCGGAGCTGTTGTAGCCGATGTCGACGATGACCTTGCGCACGATGTCTTCCAGGTCGACCCAGGCCGAAGTGGTGACTTCGCCGGCGATGATGGCGACACCGGTCTTGACCAGGGTTTCACACGCGACGCGGGCGAACTTGTCCTGGGTGATGATGGCATCCAGCACTGCGTCGGAGATCTGGTCGGCGATCTTGTCCGGATGCCCTTCGGACACGGACTCGGAAGTGAAAAGGGAATATTCGCTCATCTCGAGGGGTTCCTAAAATGTACCGATGTGTGTGTCGCCAGCGGCCCGCTGGAAATGCCGGACCTGGATCTGGAAACCGTTACGCAAGCCAACGTAGAGGCTGTCCCCGTGGGTCAGCCCCGCCGCATTGGCCCAACGGGCCAGGTCATCCTGCTCGAAACCAAGCCAGAGATCGCCGCAGGCATCGCGCGCCCACCCCTGGTCATGGCTGCACAGCTCGGTGACCAGCAGGCTGCCGCCCGCCTTCACACGTTTGGCCAGCAGGCGCAGGGCCAGGGCCGGGTCGCTGAAATGGTGCAGGACCATGTTCAGCACAACGCAGTCGGCTTCCACATCCGTTGCACCCAGTGCATCGGCCAACTGCAGGTTTACGTTACTTAACCCGTCGCGCTCGCAGACCTGACGGGCCAGGTCGAGCATGGTCGGGCTGTTGTCCATGGCCGTGACCTGAGCGAAGCGCTGCGCCAGGTCCGGCAGGAAACCGCCATCGCCGGGGCCGACTTCCAGCGCGCTGGCGGTGGGCGCGAAGCTCAGCTTGTCGAGCAGCGTCAGCAGGCTTTCGCGGTACTGCGGCAGGCCGGCGATGAGGTCTTGTTGGGCGCGAAACTTCTCTTCCACGCGCAGGAAGAAATCCTGGCTGGTGGCAGCACGGCGTTGCTGGACCTGGGCGATGCGGGTCTGCACGTCCTGCGCCAGGGCCAGTTCATCGACCTCGTCGAGCAGGGCGGCATGCAGGCGCCCGCCGGGCAGCGCGCGGCGGTAGAAGATCGCGTTGCCTTCGCGGCGGGTCGCCACCAGCTCGGCCTGGGCCAGCACCTTGAGGTGGTGGCTCATGCCGGATTGGCCGATGTCGAAGATCTGCGCCAGTTCCAGCACGCCGAACGAGTCGTTGGCCAGCGCGCGCAGCACGTTCAGGCGCAGCGGATCGCCGCTGGCCTTGCACAGGGCGGCCAGCTCGTCGCTGCTTTGAAGTGGAATGGGCGCACGAAGATTCATGGGGCGGGAGTCTAGACAGGGGAGGCAGCCGTCGCAATAGCAATATCAAAAAGTTTTGATATTGGCTGATGGGCGGAGAGAGGTCTGGGCTTGTTCGCGGGTAAACCCGCTCCCACAGGCCAGCGCGTTACCTGTGGGAGCGGGTTTACCCGCGAAGAAGTCCACACGGTTCCCGCTGTTTTCACCTGAATACCCAGCCAAACACAGGAAAAATGCCCGACTGCGACCATCCGTCATTGCCCCCGGCACCCCCAGTGGGCGAAAATGGCCGCCTTTTTTCGTTTCACTATCTATTCAAGCCCCAGGAGACTCAGCGATGCCCAGCCGTCGTGAACGTGCCAACGCCATTCGTGCCCTCAGCATGGATGCCGTGCAAAAGGCCAACAGCGGCCACCCAGGTGCCCCCATGGGCATGGCGGATATCGCCGAAGTGCTTTGGCGCGACTACCTGAAGCACAACCCGAGCAACCCGAACTTCGCCGACCGTGACCGCTTCGTGCTGTCCAACGGCCACGGCTCGATGCTCATCTATTCGCTGCTGCACCTGACCGGCTACGACGTCACCATCGACGACCTCAAGGCGTTCCGTCAGCTGCACAGCCGCACCCCGGGCCACCCGGAGTTCGGTTACACCCCTGGCGTCGAAACCACCACCGGCCCGCTGGGCCAGGGCCTGGCCAACGCCGTGGGCTTCGCCCTGGCAGAAAAAGTGCTGGGCGCCCAGTTCAACCGTGAAGGCCACAACATCGTCGACCACAACACCTACGTGTTCCTCGGCGACGGCTGCATGATGGAAGGCATCTCCCACGAAGTCGCCTCGCTGGCCGGCACCCTGGGCCTGAACAAGCTGGTTGCCTTCTATGACGACAACGGCATCTCCATCGACGGCGAAGTGGAAGGCTGGTTCACCGACGATACGCCGAAGCGCTTCGAGTCCTACGGCTGGCTGGTGATCCGCAATGTCGACGGCCATGACGCCGACGAAATCCGCACCGCGATCGATACCGCACGCAAGAGCGACCGTCCGACCCTGATCTGCTGCAAGACCATCATCGGCTTCGGCTCGCCGAACAAGCAGGGCAAGGAAGACTGCCACGGCGCACCGCTGGGCAACGACGAAATCGCCCTGGCCCGCAAGGAACTGAACTGGAACCACGGCCCGTTCGAAATCCCCGCCGACATCTACGCCGAGTGGGATGCCAAGGCCCAGGGCGCCAAGGTCGAAGCCGAGTGGGACCAGCGCTTCGCTGCCTACGCTGGCGCCTTCCCTGAACTGGCCAGCGAGCTCAAGCGTCGCCTGAGCGGTGAGCTGCCGGCGGACTTCGCCGAGAAAGCGGCGGCCTACATTGCCGAAGTCGCGGCCAAGGGCGAAACCATCGCCAGCCGTAAAGCCAGCCAGAACACCCTCAATGCGTTCGGCCCGCTGCTGCCAGAGTTCCTCGGTGGTTCGGCTGACCTGGCCGGCTCCAACCTGACCCTGTGGAAGGGTTGCAAGGGCGTCAGCGCTGAAGATGCCAGCGGCAACTACATGTATTACGGCGTGCGCGAATTCGGCATGACCGCGATCATGAACGGCGTTGCCCTGCACGGCGGCCTGGTCCCTTACGGCGCCACCTTCCTGATGTTCATGGAGTACGCCCGCAACGCCGTGCGCATGTCGGCACTGATGAAGCAGCGCGTGATCCACGTCTACACCCACGACTCCATCGGCCTGGGCGAAGACGGCCCGACTCACCAGCCGATCGAGCAGCTGACCAGCCTGCGCAGCACGCCGAACCTGGACACCTGGCGCCCTGCCGACGCGGTCGAATCCGCGGTGTCCTGGAAGTGCGCCCTGGAGCGCAAGGACGGCCCGTCGGCGCTGATCTTCTCGCGCCAGAACCTGCAGCACCAGACCCGCGACGCCCAGCAGATCGCCGACATCGCCCGTGGCGGTTACGTGCTCAAGGACTGCGCCGGCGAGCCTGAGCTGATCCTGATCGCCACCGGTTCCGAAGTGGGCCTGGCTGTTCAGGCGTTCGACAAGCTCAGCGAGCAGGGCCGCAAGGTCCGCGTGGTGTCGATGCCGAGCACCAGCGTGTTCGACGCCCAGGACGCTGCCTACAAGCAGTCGGTACTGCCGCTGCAAGTGGGCGCGCGTATCGCCATCGAAGCTGCCCACGCGGACTTCTGGTACAAGTACGTCGGCCTCGAAGGCCGCGTCATCGGCATGACCACGTACGGTGAGTCGGCGCCGGCTGCCGCGCTGTTCGAAGAATTCGGCTTCACCCTGGACAACATCCTGGGTACCGCTGAAGAGCTGCTGGAAGACTGATGTATCCGGGAGGCCATGTGCCTCCCACCTGATCGCGGGGCAAGCCCGCTCCCACAAGGCATCCCGGTGCCTTGTGGGAG
>NZ_JBDJLM010000134.1:0-6929 GCF_039673365.1 Pseudomonas sp. TWI923
GAACCGGAAGGTTCCTGCGCGCCGCTTTGCGTTCTGCTGCGCAGAAAAGGCCAGGCAGGCCGGGAACACGTTGAACACCTGCCAGTTTAGCCAGTGTTGGCGAGTGTGTTTAAGAAAATGCAGCCGTTAGCACTTGCCCATGGTCTATCGCTGACATGAATGGTCGGCGATCACTGTCATCATGCTTCATGCCTGCAGCGTACAAAATGACTGGAAAGTCGCGTTTTCAAGGTGCTTGAGAGCATTTGACAACGCCGATCTTTTCGGAGAATGTGTGCACACCCAAATCAAACGGGCGTATGAATTGAGCGTTTGTATGTCAGATCGCTCTTACAGAACCCCGATTAGCGCGCCGACGGGTGTGCCTGCGGCAAGACACCGGCAGACCGGCTCTTGCGCCAGCGATCGGCGTGTACAGTTCAGCTTCCATATCGTGGAGATCAGTTGATGATTTACGAAGGTAAAGCCATCACGGTTAAGGCTCTTGAAAGCGGCATCGTCGAACTGAAGTTCGACCTCAAGGGTGAGTCCGTCAACAAGTTCAACCGCCTCACTCTGAACGAGCTGCGCGAGGCCGTCGACGCCATCAAGGCCGACGCTTCGGTCAAGGGCGTGATCGTCAGCAGTGGCAAGGACGTGTTCATCGTCGGCGCCGACATCACCGAGTTTGTCGATAATTTCAAGCTGCCCGAGGCCGAGCTGGTTGCCGGCAACCTGGAAGCCAACCGTATCTTCAACGCCTTCGAAGACCTCGAAGTGCCGACGGTTGCCGCCATCAACGGCATCGCCCTGGGCGGTGGCCTGGAGATGTGCCTGGCCGCCGATTACCGGATCATGTCCAGCACTGCCAAGATCGGCCTGCCGGAAGTCAAGCTGGGCATCTACCCAGGCTTTGGCGGCACCGTGCGCCTGCCGCGCCTGGTCGGCTCGGACAACGCCATCGAGTGGATCGCCTCGGGCAAGGAAAACCGTGCCGAAGACGCCCTGAAAGTCGGCGCCGTCGATGCCGTGGTTACCCCTGAGCTGCTGCAGGCGGGTGCACTGGACCTGATCAAGCGCGCCATCAGCGGCGAGCTGGACTACAAGGCCAAGCGCCAGCCCAAGCTGGAGAAGCTCAAGCTCAACGCCATCGAACAGATGATGGCCTTCGAGACTGCCAAGGGCTTCGTCGCAGGCCAGGCCGGCCCGAACTACCCGGCGCCGGTCGAAGCCATCAAGAGCATCCAGAAGGCCGCCAACTTCGGCCGTGACAAGGCGCTGGAAGTCGAGGCCGCGGGCTTCGCCAAGCTGGCCAAGACCTCGGTTGCCGAGAGCCTGATCGGCCTGTTCCTGAATGACCAGGAGCTCAAGCGCAAGGCCAAGGCCCATGACGAGATCGCCCACGACGTGAAGCAGGCCGCCGTGCTCGGCGCCGGCATCATGGGCGGCGGCATCGCCTACCAGTCGGCCGTCAAGGGCACGCCGATCCTGATGAAGGACATCCGTGAGGAAGCCATCCAGCTGGGCCTGAACGAGGCGTCCAAGCTGCTCGGCAAGCGCGTCGAGAAAGGCCGCCTCACCCCAGCGAAGATGGCCGAAGCGCTCAACGCCATTCGCCCGACCCTGTCGTATGGCGATTTCGCCAACGTCGATATCGTGGTCGAGGCCGTGGTCGAGAACCCGAAGGTCAAGCAAGCGGTCTTGGCCGAGGTGGAAGGGCAGGTGAAAGAGGACGCCATCCTGGCCTCCAACACCTCGACCATCTCGATCAACCTGCTGGCCAAGGCGCTCAAGCGCCCAGAGAACTTCGTCGGCATGCACTTCTTCAACCCGGTGCACATGATGCCGCTGGTCGAAGTCATCCGTGGCGAGAAGTCCAGTGAAGTGGCCGTTGCCACCACCGTGGCCTACGCCAAGAAAATGGGCAAGAACCCGATCGTGGTCAATGACTGCCCGGGCTTCTTGGTCAACCGCGTGCTGTTCCCGTACTTCGGCGGCTTCGCCAAGCTGGTCAGCGCCGGTGTCGACTTTGTGCGCATCGACAAGGTCATGGAAAAGTTCGGCTGGCCGATGGGCCCGGCCTACCTGATGGACGTGGTCGGGATCGACACCGGCCACCATGGCCGTGACGTAATGGCTGAAGGCTTCCCGGACCGCATGAAGGACGATCGTCGCTCTGCCGTCGATGCGCTGTACGAGGCCAACCGCCTGGGCCAGAAGAACGGCAAGGGCTTCTACGCCTACGAGACCGACAAGCGCGGCAAGCCGAAGAAAGTCTTCGATGCCGACGTGCTCGACGTGCTCAAGCCGGTCGTTTTCGAACAGCGTGAGGTTACCGACGAAGACATCATCAACTGGATGATGGTCCCGCTGTGCCTGGAGACTGTGCGCTGCCTGGAAGACGGCATCGTCGAAACCGCCGCCGAAGCCGACATGGGCCTGGTCTACGGCATCGGTTTCCCTCCTTTCCGCGGTGGCGCGCTGCGCTACATCGATTCGATCGGGGTCGCCGAGTTCGTCGCACTGGCCGACAAGTACGCCGACCTGGGGCCGCTGTACCACCCCACCGCGAAGCTGCGCGAAATGGCCAAGAGCGGCCAGCGCTTCTTCAACTGAGCGCCCAACGAGCTAGAGCGAGAATACTGATATGAGCCTGAATCCAAGAGACGTGGTGATTGTCGACTTCGGTCGCACGCCGATGGGCCGCTCCAAGGGTGGCATGCACCGCAACACCCGCGCCGAAGACATGTCTGCGCACCTGATCAGCAAGCTGCTGGAGCGCAACGACAAGGTCGACCCGAAAGAAGTCGAGGACGTGATCTGGGGCTGCGTCAACCAGACCCTGGAGCAGGGCTGGAACATCGCGCGCATGGCGTCGCTGATGACCCAGATCCCGCACACCTCTGCCGCGCAAACCGTCAGCCGCCTGTGCGGCTCGTCGATGAGCGCGCTGCACACCGCCGCCCAGGCGATCATGACCGGCAACGGTGACGTGTTCGTCATCGGCGGTGTCGAGCACATGGGCCACGTCAGCATGATGCACGGCGTGGACCCGAACCCGCACATGTCCCTGCACGCCGCCAAGGCCTCCGGGATGATGGGCCTGACTGCCGAGATGCTGGGTAAGATGCATGGCATCAGCCGTGAGCAACAGGACCTGTTCGGCGTGCGTTCGCACCAGCTCGCCCACAAGGCGACGGTGGAAGGCAAGTTCAAGGACGAGATCATCCCGATGCAGGGCTATGACGAGAACGGCTTCCTGAAGGTCTTCGACTTCGACGAGACCATTCGCCCGGAAACCACTCTCGAAGGCCTGGCATCGCTCAAGCCGGCCTTCAACCCGAAAGGCGGCACCGTCACCGCCGGTACTTCGTCGCAGATCACCGACGGCGCTTCGTGCATGATCGTCATGTCCGGCCAGCGCGCCATGGACCTGGGCATCCAGCCGCTGGCGGTGATCCGCTCGATGGCGGTGGCGGGCGTGGACCCGGCCATCATGGGTTACGGCCCGGTGCCTTCGACGCAGAAAGCCCTCAAGCGCGCCGGCCTGAGCATGGCCGACATCGACTTCATCGAGCTCAACGAAGCCTTCGCTGCACAGGCCCTGCCAGTGCTGAAAGATCTGAAAGTGCTCGACAAGATGGATGAGAAGGTTAACCTGCACGGCGGCGCCATCGCTTTGGGCCACCCGTTCGGTTGCTCGGGTGCGCGAATTTCCGGCACCCTGCTCAACGTCATGAAGCAGAATGGCGGCACGCTCGGCGTGGCGACCATGTGCGTCGGCCTGGGCCAAGGCATCACCACTGTCTTCGAACGCGTCTGATCGCGTTGCAAGGCAGCAACCGGGGCCCTGTGCCCCGGTTTTTGTTTTTTACAGGATTTGTTCAAGAGGCAGGGCGACATGCAGATACAACCCGGTGTGTACCGGCACTACAAGGGCCCCGAGTATCGTGTGTTCGGCGCTGCGCGCCACTCCGAGACCGAGGAGTGGGTGGTGTTCTACCAGGCCCTGTACGGCGAATTCGGCCTATGGGTTAGGCCGCTTTCGATGTTCCTGGAGTCGGTCGAGGTTGACGGCGAGCAGGTGCCACGCTTTGCTTTGGTCGAGGCCGAAGAAGGGCTGTCCGGGTTGCTGGCCAAGGCCGACGACTGAGCGTTCGCGCTTGACCTCACTGTTTTGCCACTATATATAGCGGTGCCGCGTCTGGCACCTGACGCGTTTTTCATCTTCAGATTCAGGAATACTCCGATCCATGGGCAAATCGCTGGTCATTGTGGAATCCCCGGCCAAGGCCAAGACCATCAACAAGTACCTGGGCAACCAGTACGTGGTGAAGTCGAGTATCGGCCATATCCGCGACCTTCCCACCAGCGGTTCCGCCAGTGCGAGCAAGGAGCCGGCGGCCAAGCGTGGCAAGGCCGCAGCTGAGGCTCCGGCACTGTCGCCCAAGGAAAAGGCCCGCCGCACGCTGGTGGCACGCATGGGCGTCGACCCTGAGGCCGGCTGGAAAGCCAAGTACGAGATCCTTCCCGGCAAGGAGAAGGTGATCGAAGAGCTGCGCCGCCTGGCCAAGGATGCCGACACCATCTATCTCGCAACCGACTTGGATCGCGAGGGGGAAGCCATTGCCTGGCACCTGCGCGAAGCCATCGGTGGTGATGACAGCCGCTACAAGCGTGTGGTGTTCAACGAAATTACCAAGAAAGCCATCCAGGAAGCGTTCTCGCAGCCGGGCGAGCTCGATATCGATCGGGTCAATGCCCAGCAGGCGCGTCGTTTCCTCGATCGCGTGGTTGGTTACATGGTTTCGCCGTTGCTGTGGGCTAAAATCGCCCGTGGCCTGTCCGCTGGCCGAGTGCAGTCGGTGGCGGTGAAGCTGGTCGTCGAGCGTGAGCGCGAGATCCGTGCGTTCAACCCGGAAGAGTACTGGGAAGTCCACGCCGACCTGGGTACCGCCAAGAACGCCAAGGTGCGCTTCGAAGTGGCGCGCGAGAAGGGCGAAGCCTTCAAGCCGCTCAACGAAGCCCAGGCCATGGCCGCCCTGGAGAAACTCAAGGCGTCGAGCTACAGCGTCAGCAAGCGCGAAGACCGGCCGACCAGCAGCAAGCCCTCGGCACCGTTCATCACCTCCACCCTGCAGCAAGCCGCGAGCAACCGCCTGGGCTATGGGGTGAAGAAAACCATGATGATGGCCCAGCGTCTGTATGAAGCCGGTTATATCACTTACATGCGTACCGACTCGACCAACCTGTCGGTCGATGCCGTGGAAATGGCGCGCAGCTACATCGAGAAAGAATTCGGCAAGCAGTACCTGCCGGCCGCGCCCATCGTCTATGGCAGCAAGGAAGGGGCCCAGGAAGCGCACGAGGCGATTCGCCCGTCCGACGTCAACACCCACCCGACCAAGCTCACCGGTATGGAACGTGATGCCGAGCGCCTGTACGAACTGATCTGGCGCCAGTTCCTGGCCTGCCAGATGCCGCCGGCGCAGTACCTGTCCACCAGCGTTACCGTGGCGGCTGGCGATTTCGAGCTGCGTGCCAAGGGCCGCATCCTCAAGTTCGACGGTTACACCCGCGTTCTTCCGCAGCAGAGCAAGCCAGGTGAAGACGACGTTCTGCCAGACATGGCGCAGGGCGAAGCGCTCAAGCTGATCCAGATCGACCCTAGCCAGCACTTCACCAAGCCGCCGGCGCGCTTCACCGAAGCCAGCCTGGTCAAGGAAATGGAAAAGCGCGGTATCGGCCGACCATCGACCTATGCCGCGATCATTTCGACCATCCAGGATCGCGGCTATGTGACCCTGCACAACCGCCGCTTCTACTCCGAGAAGATGGGCGACATCGTCACTGAGCGCCTGTCGGAGAGTTTCTCCAACCTGATGGACTACGGCTTCACCGCGGGCATGGAAGAGAACCTCGACGACGTAGCCCAGGGCGAGCGTGACTGGAAGAACGTGCTGGACGAGTTCTACGGTGACTTCAGCAAGAAGTTGCAGACCGCCGAGTCCACCGAGCATGGCATGCGTGCCAACCAGCCGACCCCAACCAATATCGAGTGCAAGGAATGTGGGCGGCCAATGATGATCCGCACGGCCTCCACTGGCGTGTTCCTGGGTTGCTCGGGCTATAGCCTGCCACCCAAAGAGCGTTGCAAGGCCACTGTGAACCTGGTGCCGGGCGACGAGATCGCTGCCGACGACGAAGGTGAGTCCGAGTCGCTGGTATTGCGTGGCAAGCATCGCTGCCCTATCTGCTCGACCGCCATGGACGCTTACCTGCTCGACGAGAAGCGCAAGCTGCACATCTGCGGTAACAACCCGGATTGCGTCGGCTACGAGATCGAAGAGGGCAGCTACCGCATCAAGGGTTACGAAGGGCCGAGCCTGGAATGCGACAAGTGCGGCAGCGAGATGCAGCTCAAGACCGGCCGTTTCGGCAAGTTCTTCGGTTGCACCAATGCGACGTGCAAGAACACCCGCAAGCTGCTCAAGAGCGGCGAGGCGGCGCCACCGAAGATGGACAAGGTGGACATGCCCGAGCTCAAGTGCGAGAAGGTCGACGACACCTACGTGCTGCGTGACGGTGCCTCGGGTCTGTTCCTGGCCGCCAGCCAGTTCCCCAAGAACCGCGAAACCCGTGCGCCGCTGGTGCTGGAAATCGTGCCGCACAAGCACGAGATCGATCCGAAATACCACTTCCTCTGCGAAGCGCCGCAAAAGGATCCTGAAGGACGCCCGGCGGTGATCCGCTACAGCCGCAAGACCAAGGAGCAGTACGTTCAGTCTGAAGTCGACGGTAAGCCGACTGGCTGGAAGGCGTTCTACGACGGCAAGGCGTGGAAGGTCGAAGACAAGCGCTGATCGTTCAGGGCTTTGATCGGGGCCGCGTTTTCCCCCAAACCCCGCAAAACGGCGGTGGGGGGGAAAAGGGCCCCAAAAATTTAGTAA
>NZ_JBDJLM010000135.1:0-6905 GCF_039673365.1 Pseudomonas sp. TWI923
GGTGTTTCCCCCCCCCACCGGGGGGGCAACCCGGGCCCCCCGGTCACCCCGGGGGGCGGGGCGGGCCCCCGCGATGGGGCCTTTGGATCAGCCGCGGGCTTCTTCGAACCCGGTCAGCACGTTCACCGCATTGATGCCGATCTCATCGACCATGTAGCCGCCCTCCATGACGAACAGGGTCGGCACGCCCACGGCGGCGATCATCCGGCCCATGGCCAGGTAGTCCGGGCTGTCGAGCTGGAAGTGGCTGATCGGGTCGTCCTTGAAGGTGTCCACGCCCAGCGATACCACCAGCACCTCAGGCGCATGGCGGCGCAGGCGCGCACAGGCCTGCTCCAGGGCCTGCTGGTAGGCCGCCCAGCGCGTGCCCTTGGGCAGCGGCAGATTGAGGTTGAAGCCCTCGCCCGCGCCTGCGCCAAGCTCGTCGGCGTAGCCGCTGAAGTAGGGATAGGAGTCCGCCGGCTTGCCGTGCAGCGAGACGAACAGCACGTCCGGGCGGTCGTAGAAGATGGTCTGGGTGCCATTGCCGTGGTGGAAGTCGACGTCCAGTACCGCCACCTTTGCCGCCCCGCGGGTCAAGGCATGCTCGGCGGCGATGGCGGCGTTGTTCAGGTAGCAGTAACCGCCCATGTACTCGCGGGCGGCGTGATGCCCCGGCGGGCGGCACAGGGCGAAGGCGGCCTGCTGGCCCTGGTCAAGCAGTTCAAGCCCTGTCAGGGCCAGGTCGGCGCTGGTCTTCACCGCCTGCCAGGTGGTGGCGGTGATCGGCGCGCCGGCATCCATGGCGTAAAAGCCGAGCTGGCCATCGATATGCCGAGGCACCCGCTCGCCGGCCAGGTCGCGCACCGGCCACACCAATGGCAACGCGTCGTGGCTGCGGCCCAGGGCGGTCCACTGCTGCCAGGCCGTTTCCAGGAAGTGCACGTAACGCTCGCTGTGGGCCTTGACGTAGCAGGCGCGGCCGAACGCCTGCGGCGAGACGATATCGCCCAGGCCGACCGTGCGCACCCGGTCGTACACGGTGTCGGCGCGGCTGGGTTGTTCGAACGATGGCTTGAGCACGCCATCCTTGAGTTCGGTGCCATGGTGCAGGCGGTGGTTGGCGCTGAAGACGGTCAACATGCTGGCGAAGCCTGTGTGGTGGTTGATTGACCACTAGGCTATTGCGTCAACGCTGGGTGTTCTTTGCTTTATCGACTCGCAATGTTAGCTTTTCGAGTCTGTTATTTCAGGACTGGCACCCATGGCGAAAAAATTATCCAAGCACGTCGCCCTCGACGATACCGACCGCGCCCTGCTCGCCCTGTTGCAGGCCGACGCCAGCCTGTCCAACGCCGAGCTGAGCGAACGCCTGTCGCTCAGCGTCACGCCCTGCTGGCGCAGGCGCCGACGCCTGGAAGAAGAAGGCGTGATCCGCGACTACCAGGCCAACCTAGACCGCCGCCTGCTGGGCCTGGAGATCCTTGCCTTCGTCCAGGTACGTTTCGCCAGCCACGGCGACAAGGCGCCGGACGACTTCGAGGCGGTGGTGCGCGCGCTGCCCGAGGTGGTGGCCTGCCACAAGATCACCGGTGATGCCGATTACCTGCTGCAAGTGCTGGCCGAGGACCTGGACAGCTACAGTGAATTCATCGAACAGGTGCTGCGCCGCCAGCTGGGGATCGCCTCGATCCAGTCGAGCCTGGCGCTGCGCGAGGTGAAGGCCAGCACGCGGGTGGCGATTCCCGAAGGCTGATGTTGGCAGGTCCCGCCCACTCGCCAGGCCCTATAACGCCCTATTTCGGTGCAAAGCCTCTAGACTAGGCGCCCTTTCCGCCACAGAGCAGCAACATGGACATCGATCAGGCCCGAACCTTCCTGGAAATCGTGCGTTGCGGCAGCCTGGTCGCCGCCGCCGAGCGCCTGTTCGTGTCGCAGACGGCCATCACCGCAAGGGTGCAACGGCTGGAACGGCTACTGGGCTGCCAGTTGTTCGTGCGCAGCCGCAACGGCGCCAGCCTGACCAGTGATGGCGAGGCCTTCGTCAGCTATGCCAACCAGCTGGTGCAGACCTGGGAAGCCGCGCGCCGCGACCTGCCGCTGCCCCAGGGCTGCCAGCAGGTGCTGCATGTGGGCGGTGAGGTGAGCCTGGGCAACCCGATGATGCTCGACTGGGTCAGCGCGCTGCACCGCGAACTGCAAGGCCACGCGATCCGCAGCGAAGTCAGCGACGGTGAGTCGCTGTTGCGCAAGGTGGAGATGGGCCTGCTGGACGCCGCGCTGGTGTACCAGCCGACCTACGGCCCGGGCCTGCAGGTGGAGCAGTTGATGGAGGAGAAGCTGATCCGCATACGCCGGGTGGACCGGCCCGAGCCGTACATCTATATCGACTGGGGCGAGGCCTTCCGCCGCCAGCACGACGCCGCCCTGCCCGAGCTGTCACGCCCGGCGCTGAGCTTCAACCTTGGGCCGCTGGCCCTGCAGTTCATCCTCGACCAGGGCGGCAGCGGCTACTTCCGCACCCGGGTGGTACAGGCCTACCTGCAAAGCGGCGTGTTCGAGCGGGTGCCCGAAGCGCCGGAGTTCACCTACCCGACCTTCCTGGTGTACGCCCGCGAACGCGACAGCGAGGCCCTGCAGCAGTCCTTCGCGGTGTTGCGCCGGCTGGTGGCCGCCGGCGAAAGCGACTGGTCACAGCGCTGGGACCCGCTGATCTGAGCCCTGGGCGGCCGCCGTCAGCAGGTGCCGCTTGAGGCCGGCGATCAGGTCGGTCTGGGTGATGACCCCCACCAGGCTGTCGCCGTCGAGCACCGGCAGGCAGTGCAGGCCCTGCTCGCCGAGCAGTGGTAACAGGCGCTCCAACGGGTGCTGACTGCTCACACTGACCACTCGCCGGCTCATTACCTGCTCCAGGCGCACCGTGTTGCGGCGGAACATGCGACGCCAACTGAAACGCCCGCGCGCCATGGCCGGGCCGACCAGGTCGCTGAGGCTGACGATGCCCACCAGGCGGCCGTTGTCCAGCACCGGCAAGGTTTTCAGGTGGTGGCTGGCGAGCATCTTCCAGGCCTGTTCGAGGCTGGTGCGCGGCGTGGCCGACTGCACATCGCGGGACATCACCGAGCCTGCGGTGATACCGCCAAGGCTGCGTTGCAAGGCATGCTGCTCGGTGGCCAGGATGATCCGCTCCAGCTCGTCGCGGGTCACGTCGACGAACTCGCCGATGTCTTCCAGGGCCTGGTCCAGGTCGTCGGCGTTGATGCCTACGCGCGCGCTGGGCAGCGGGTCATGGGTGTGGTGCAGGTCTTTGCGCGGCGCGGCGCCCTTGGGGTATCGCACGCCGGTGAGGCGGTTGTAGAGCACCGCGACAGCGACCAGGACCAGCGCATTGAGCAGCACCGGTTCGAGCAGGTGGTCGCCCATCGCCACCAGCCCCGGGTCGGCCAGCACCGCACTGACTGCCACGCCGCCACCCGGCGGGTGCAGGCAGCGCAGCAGGCACATCACCAGGGTGGCAACCGCCAGCGCGGCTGCCGCCACCCACAACCCGTCGCCGAAGCCGTGGCGCATGGCCAGGCCCACGGCGCCGGCCAGCGCGTAGCTGCCCAGCACCGGCCACGGCTGGGCCAGCGGCCCGGAATGCACGGCGAACACCAGCACCGCCGAGGCCGCCAACGGGCCAAGCAGGTGCAAGGCAATCGACGGACCGTAGGCCAGGCTGCACAGGTAGCCGGCGAGGAACAGGCCGAGCAGCGCGCCAAGGCCTGCGCGCAGCCATTCTTTGGGGGGGATGTTCAGGGGCGCCGGGAGCAGGCGCCGCAGACGGGTTTCGGGGCGAGAGGCAGGCATCGAAGTAGTGGCGTCGTGTTTTTTTGATTGGAAAAGAAAGCCCAGCGCAAACGCACCTGGGCCCGGTATTGCAAAGGCAATAACGCAAGGGGCTCCGTCCGTGGAGAGATGGAAACCGGAGGGTTTCGTGGGGGGATTGTGCCGGGAGGGCAGGTAGGCCTGCCAATTCAAAAAACTGCGGCTGTACTGCAATTTTTTTGCAGGGTTGATCTGGTCCTCATCGCGGGGCAAGTCGCATCGGCGCACCGCCGCTCCCACGCCGAACGCGGGACACCTCGTGGGAGCGGGCTTGCCCCGCGATGGCGATCAACGACTTTTGCGCGGCAAGTCGATACTCACCCGCAACCCGCCCTGCGGGCTATCCAGCAAGGCGATGCGCCCGCCCCAGGCGTCGACGATATCGCGCACGATACCCAGCCCAAGGCCGTGCCCATCGACCTGCTCGTCCAGCCGCGAGCCGCGCTCGAGCACTTGCAGGCGCTGCGACTCGGGAATGCCGGGGCCATCGTCGTCGACCCACAACTGATAACCCTCTGCGGTCGCCGCCATGCCCACGCGCACCTCGCTGTCAGCCCATTTGCAGGCGTTGTCCAGCAAGTTGCCGAGCAGCTCCAGCAGGTCTTCGCGATCCCACGGCAACAACAGCCCGGGCGGTACGTCGCGTTCCAGCAATAGCCCTTCGCCATGGATCATCGCCAAGGTAGCCAGCAACCCCGGCAGCTCGGCATCGCAGTCGAACTGCGCGCCGGGCAGCGCATCCCCGGCCAGGCGCGCACGGTTGAGCTCCCTGGCCAGGCGCTGCTGGATCTGCTGCAGTTGCTCGCGCATCTGCGCGCGCACCTCGGGCAGTGCCTGCAGGCGCTCGCTGGCGGCCAGGCTGAGCAGCACCGCCAGCGGCGTCTTCAGCGCATGCCCCAGGTTGCCCAGGGCATTGCGCGAGCGGCGCAGGCTGTCTTCGGTGTGATTGAGCAGGTGGTTGATCTGATCCACCAAGGGCTGCAATTCGCTGGGCACCTGGGCATCCAGCTGCGAGCGCTGGCCCTGCTGCAACTGGGCGATCTGCTGGCGGGCGCGCTCCAGCGGGCGCAGCGAGCGGGTCACGGTGATGCGCTGCAGCACCAGCACCAGCAACAACGCCACCAGGCCCATGCCCAGGCCGATCTGCTGCATGCGGCGGAAACCCTCGCGCACTGGCGAATAGTCCTGGGCCACACTGATCGAGATGTCCTGGCCCAGGCGCCGGTAGTCGCCGCGATAGGCCAGCAGTTGCTGGCCCTCGGGGCCCAGCTCATGGCCGTCGTCCAGCCCGGGCCTGGCCGGCTTGGGCATGTCCAGGTCCCAGAGCGAGCGCGAGCGCCAGGTGCCCTGGTCGAAATCGATACGGAAGTAGTAGCCCGAGAAGGGGCGCTGGTAGGCCGCCGATATGCGCCGCTCGTCCAGTTGCAGGCCCGACGGCCCACGCACCAGCGCCACCAGCAGGTTCTCGCTTTCTTTGCGCAGGCCGGTTTCCAGATAACGCTGCAGGCCGGCCTCGAACAGCCACAGCGTGAGTTGCGCAAACGCCAGGCCCACCACCACCAGCACCGCCACCAGCCCCAGGCTCAAGCGCCCCTGGATCGACTTCACGCGCCACTCCCGGCGTACACATAACCCTGGCCACGGCGGGTCTCGATCACGCTGCGCCCGAGCTTGCGGCGCAAGTGGTTGACGTGCACTTCAAGGACGTTGGAATCACGCTCGGTCTCGCCATCGTAGAGGTGCTCGGCCAGGTGGCTCTTGGACAGCACCTGGCCTGGGTGCAGCATGAAATAGCGCAGCAGGCGGAACTCGGCGGCGGTCAGCTGGACGTCGACACCTTCACGGCTGACGCACTGGCGCGATTCATCCAGGTGCAGGCCGGCGGCTTCCAGCTTCGGCTGGTTGGCCAGGCCCTTGGCGCGGCGCAGCAGAGCCTGGATGCGCAGTTGCAGCTCCTCGGGATGGAAGGGTTTGCTCAGGTAGTCGTCCGCGCCGGCCTTGAGGCCTTCGATTCGCTCGGCCCAGGAGCCGCGCGCCGTGAGGATCAGCACCGGGGTGGCGAGGTTGGCCCCGCGCCATTGCGCCAGCACGTCAAGCCCAGGCAACCCCGGCAAGCCGAGGTCAAGGATGATCAGGTCGTAGGGCTCGCTCTGGCCCTGGTACACCGCGTCGCGGCCATCGGCCAGCCAGTCCACCGCGTAACCCTGGCGCTGCAGGGCGGCAATCAGTTCATCGGCCAGGGGCACGTTGTCTTCGACCAGCAACAGGCGCATTCAGTCATCTTCCTCGTCTTTGAGCAGCTCGCCGGAGCGGGCATCGAGCTTGATCTCGCGCACCACGCCCTGGGGGGTCAGCAACTCGACTTCGTATTCGTAGCGGCCGTGCTTCTCTTCCAGCTCCGCCTCCAGCAGACGCGCCCCGGGGTAACGCCCCAGGGCGGTCTCGAGCAGTCGCTCGAAAGGCAGGATGATGCCCTGCTGGCGCAGCGCCAGGGCCTCGTCCTGATCCAGGTCGCGGGCGGCGGCCAGCGAGCACATGCCGAGCAAGGCCAGGGCCAGGCAGCGCGCCGCCTGCGGTAATGCGTTCATCAATTGTCCCGCGCGTCCTTCAGCACTTCACCGGTCTTGGCGTCCAGGTCGACGTCCCATTCGACGTTCTGCGCATCACGCAGTTCGACCTTGTAGATGTAGCGGCCGTATTCGTCTTCGAGTTCGGAGTCGGTGACAGTGGCGCCGGGGTGCTTGGCCACGGCGGCGGCCTTGAGTTCGTCCAGCGACTTGATGGTCTTGGCGTTCACCAGCTTGACCACTTCATCGGGCTGCACGTCCTTGGCGAAGGCGGCGTTGGCACCCAATGCAAGGGCGGCGGCGGTGAACAGGGCAGTCAGGGTTTTCATGGGGTCTCTCCTTGGGGATGAGCAAGTTGTCTACGCAAACAAGACTAACCGGGGGTCCTTAATCCAACCTGAAAACAGCTGGCCGCATGATAGCGCAGATGGGAAGGCAGCCTGTACCGGCCCCATCGCGGGGCAAGCCCGCTCCCACGTCACTGCGCGTGGG